>CAYZVG010000067.1:0-10977 GCA_964481595.1 uncultured Occallatibacter sp.
CCAGCACCTGAGTATCGTTGGCCGAGAAGGTGGTCAGAAGTCCCGTCAGGGCCTTGCGGGTCCTGCTGGCGCCCACAATCTGGTGGGCGACCCGGTCCAAATCGGCTAGGGTATTGGCGCCCTGATCCTGAAGCATGAACTGGAAGCCGCCGTAGCTGCCCACGCCTTGGACGGCGGGCGGCTCGAACATGGCCACCAGGCCTCCGTTGGGCGCAAACATGAGCATTTGCAGCTTGGGCGAAAGGCGGGCCACGATGTCCGCAGTGGAGTGGCCCTGGCCGCGACGCTTGTCTGAAGGCGTAGTGGAGATGAACATCATGCCGGCGTTGGAGGAGCCGCCCGCCATGCTGAAGCCCATCACCGAGAACGCCCCGGCGATGTCCGGGTCCTGGCCAATCATGGCCTCGGCGCGGTCGGACAGGTTCGTGGTGTAGGCCAGCGAAGAGCCCGGCGGCGCCTGCACAATGACCATCAGGAAGCTCTGGTCTTCCTGGGGAATGAATCCGGTCGGAACGTGCTGGTAGGTCCAGACCGTGGCGCCCAGACCGGCAAAGAAGAGCAGTAGCAGCAGGTAGCGCAATTGCAGCGCTACATGGATGGACTTGGCGTAGCTGCGTGCCAGCCAGGTGATGGCGGCATCGGCTCCGTGAATGAAGGCCGCAAAAGCCCGCGAAATGGGCCGGATGTGCAAGAAGTCCAACTGGTGGGGACGATCCTCTTCGCCGCGCAGGAACAGGGCCGACAGCGCCGGCGAGAGCGTGAGGGCGTTGAAGGCCGAGATGGCGATGGCGAAGGCGATAGTCAGCGAGAACTGGCGGTAGAGAATGCCGGTGGTTCCGGGGAAGAACGAGACTGGCACGAAGACCGCAATCAGCACCAGGGAGGTGGCGATGACCGCGCTGGTCACTTCGCCCATGGCTCGCGAGGTGGCCTCGTGCGGGTCGGAGTGCTCCATGGCGATGTGGCGCTGCACGTTTTCGATGACCACGATGGCGTCGTCGACCACCAATCCGGTGGCCAGGGTGATGCCGAACAGGGTAAGCGAGTTGATGGAGAAGCCGAAGACCTTGATGAAGGCAAAGGTGCCAATGAGCGAAACCGGAATGGTGACCGCGGGAATAATCGTGGCGCGCCAATCCAGCAGGAACAGGAAGATCACAGTGATCACGATGACGACCGCGATCGCCAGGGTTTCCAGCACTTCGCGAATCGAGTCGCCAACCACCGTAGTGGAATCAAATGCAATGGCGTATTGCAGCCCCGGCGGAAAGCTCTTTGAAAGTTCAACGAGCGCGGCCTTGGCCTGGCTGTCCACTTCAAGCGCGTTAGCGTTGGAAAGCTGCTCAACGCCAATGCCGACGGCCTCGTGCCCCGCGTATTTCAGCACTGTGGAGTAGTCTTCGGCGCCAACCGCCGAGTGACCCACGTCCTTAAGCAGCACCAAGCCATTCGCCGAGTTCTTCACAATAATGTTGTCGAACTCCGTGGGGCTGGTGAGCCGTCCAACCACGCGCACGGGAATCTCAAATGACTGTTTCGAGTCGGCCGGAGGCTGGCCGAGCTGCCCGGCGGGAATCTCGACGTTCTGCTCCACCAGCGCGTTCACCACGTCTGTCGCCGTCAACCCGCGCGCCGCCAGGCGGACCGGATCGAGCCAAACGCGCATGGCGTATTTGCGCTCGCCAAAGATCATTACATCGCCAACGCCCGGTACGCGCTTCAGCGCGTCCTTCACATAAACGTCGAGATAATTCGAGATAAACTCGTCGGAATAGCGCCCATCGAGCACAAAGAATCCAGCGCCGAATACGAAGTTGGAGTTGGCTTTCGTAATGGTGACGCCGGTCGAGTTCACGGCCGCCGGCAGCCGGCCCTGAACGCTGGCCACACGATTCTGCACGTCCACGGCCGCAATGTCGAGGTTGTAGCCGGTCTTGAAGGTCGCGGTAATCTCGCTGGTTCCGCTGTTGGTGCTCGATGAGCTGATGTAGCGCATTCCCTCAACGCCGTTGATCGACTCTTCCAGCGGAATGGTGACTGCCTTCTCCACCGTCTCCGCGTCGGCTCCCACGTAGTTGCTCGCAACTGTAACCTGGGGGGGCGCAAGGTCCGGGTACATGGCAATGGGAATATTGGGAATGCAAATTGCCCCACCCAGAATGATCAACAGTGCGCAGACTGTTGCAAACACCGGCCTACGAATAAAAAAGTCGACAAACAATGCAAGCCCTCTTTCGTTTCAAGCGAAGACGATGTTCTCTTCGCGCATTCGCCGCATACCCATCAGGCGCGGCTCCAGCAAGATCCAACGGCGGAGCATGAACCTCCGTCTCTCATCCCTGCATGACGGTGAAGAAGAGTGGCTTCAACCGCCCATGGGCACAACCGGCATCCCATTCACCAGAAACTGCGTGCCCGACACAATCACGCGTTCGCCCACGTTCAGCCCCGAAGAGATGGAGTACGTATTGCCGACGGTATCGCCGAGCGTGACGGCCTTCTGCATCGCCAGCATGTGGCCACCCTGGTTCTGCGCAACATAGACAAACGTCTGGCCGCCCAGCCGCGTCACCGCGAGCACTGGAACGACAGCCATCGGCTTGGTTGACCAGACGATCCGCGCCTTCACCATCTGCGCCTGGCGCAACGTCTCAGGAGAGGAGTGCACCGGCGCCTTCACCAGAATCCCCTGCAGCGTGCTATCCACCTGCGGGGAGATGAAGCTGACATTCGTCTTCTCCAGCAAATTGCCGCTGTTGTCCGTCAGATCAACCTCCAGCCCCATCTTCACCTGGCTGGCGCGTTCCGTAGGCACGTAGATATAGGCTTCCAGGTCCTTGCCTTCATCCACGGTAGTAAGCGGAGAAGCGGTACTCAGCGGCGAAGCGTAGTCGCCCACATGCACGGGGATGTCGCCCACTACGCCATCGAACGGCGCTTTTATCGTGTAGTAATCCAGCAACTGCTCCTGCGTCTTGCGCGATTCAACGGCCGACTCGTAATCGGCTTTGGCGTTCTGGTAGGTCTGCTGCTCCTGCTCATAGGTGTCGCGGCTGGTTACGCCGGCCTCAAACAGCTTCCGCTGCCGCTCTACCTCAACGGTGTTGTAGTCGTAGAGAGCCTTCTTCTGGCGTTCCGTGGCGCGTTGCGCGTCCACTGTGGCCTGCTGTTGCCGCGGATCGATCTTCATGATGACCTGACCGGCCTTGACATGATCGCCGGAGTGAACCAGGATCTCGGTCAAGAGTCCGCTCACTTGCGGCGTCATCGTGGCCGAACGGCGCGACTTGATGGTGGCCACATATTCGCTGCTCTGCGGAACCGGAGCCAGCGATACCGAAACCGTCTGTACGGGCAACGCCTGCATTCCCGCCCCTGCAGCATCCGCAGGTTTCTTTTGGCAGCCAACTGCCAGCCCAACCAAAAGCAGGCAACCCGTTATTTGAATGAATTTGAATGCGTTAATTTTCACTTGTTTGTTCCCTCTAACCGGAATCGTTCGCTCTGAAGCTCTGGTGTGCGGCTGCTGGGCCAAGCCGGAACAAAAAACACTTTGCCCCTGCCGAATGAAAGTCTTATAGGAGGTTTCACCCGAAGGTTCCGTTGGCACTCTTGGGCTTTCGCCCGCAGGCAAAAGCAAAAGTTGATGACGTCTGCAGTATTGGACGACTTGGAACAAGCCGCCGACGCAAAATTACGAGTGCCGCATACTGGCCGGGGGAAAACCCATGCCACTGGAATGCGACTCTTTTATGAGGATAGCGCAGAGGCTCTCACGCCCGGGAAGTCTCCGTTGGCGGCAAGCTGCAGCGTATCCCGTTTTGGATGTTGCTGTTTCGGGCAAACTCCAGGATTCGGCGACGCACTGACTGCCGCGAATGCGCGGCCTATTGAGCCTTTGCCGGAGCGGCCTGCGGAGCCTGCGTGCGAGGCAGTGCGTTGGCATACCAGTCCAGCAGGCGAACCTCTATCCCCGAGCCACTCAGCGCATTGGCAAAGATCTGCAGGTCCTGACCACGATAGTGATAGGGAATGACAACCTTCGGCTTGAAGGCTTTCACCGCATCCGCCGCCTCGGCCGGCGACATGGTATAGGGCAGGTTCATGGGCACAAAAGCAACGTCGATGTTCTTGAGCGCGCGCATCTCCGGCGTGCCTTCTGTGTCGCCGGCAAAGTAGAAATTCTTGCCGCCGTAGGTGAGCACATACCCATTGCCTCTCCCCTTGGTATGGAACAGAGCGCCGTTCGGCATCGTATGAACAATGTTGTACATGGGCACGGCCGTAATTTTCCAGTTGTGCCACTGCATGGTTTCGCCGTTCGCCAGAGTCTTTGCGGTGGTCACCGTCGCCTGCACCGCCGCGGGAGCCACAATTGCAGTATTGCTGTCGCTCAGCGCGGCAATGTCGGTCGTGTCCATGTGATCCGGGTGGATGTCTGTGATCAAAATCAGACTGGCAGGGTGAAGGCCGGAGATGTCGCCAGGGTGAGCGGGATCTATGTAGATGGTGTCACCGCCGGCGCGAATCATCGCGCACGCGTGATAAATCGGCGTGATCTCAACTGGACCGGCAGTGGTGTCGAAAACCTGAACAGGACCGGGAGCAGCCAGCGCCGCGGATGCCGCAGCAATGCACACGGCAATTGCAGCCGATTTTGCCGCAAAAACGGCGCGCCGCGGCCAGCCGCCAGCCGTCAGGCTGCCGCAAACAGATGGCAGATCCGCATTGCGCTCGCAATTGCCCGTGCCAATGAAAAATGAAGCAAGAACACCGCTCAATTCCATCTTGAAATCCATTGAAATCTCCTTGTTTGCCTGGGCGTTGCAAAAGAATGCCGCTCTTGGCCCCGGGGAATCGGCCGGCAGCATAACAGGTCACTAGAAGATGCTACCCGAACAAAATCAAAATCGGGATGATCTCGATTTGAATTTCGCAAAGAATGTATGCGGTGCCCAACATCTCTGCCGTACACAATACCGCCTGCGGCAACCCGTTTTTCACGGGATGCCGCAGGCGGAGTTGAGCGGGTGGATCGGTTCTACCTGAACAGAAGCGGAGCAAAAACGTAGAGGCTCCTTCTCCACGTCTGCCATTCGTGCGAGGTTCCGGGGGAGATATAGACGTAGCTGTTGGTGATGCCTGCCGCGATGAGCTGTTCCTGATGCCGCTTCAACGCATCGGGATTCTCTAGTGGAGGTTCGGTGCCGCAACTGAAGAAGAACACCTTCACCTTCCTGTTGAACTCCGCGGGATCGGCCATGGCGCCGCTGTAGATGGTCTTCATGTCGAGCGCAGGCGGCGCGGGTGCGGGCGCGGCAACGGGAATCGGACTGCCGGGGCCACCGGCGCCAAACCCTGCGGCGGTACCACCGCTGAACAAGCCGATGTATGCGAACGTATCCAGGTGGGTCATGGTGACGGATGCGGTCATAAAGCCGCCCATCGACAGGCCGGCCATGGCGCGGTGATCCTTGTCGGCCAACGTGCGGAAGTGGCTATCGACCCAGGGAATCAGATCGTTGATCATGAGCTGACCGTATTGGCCGCCGCCTGCGCCCATTCCTGGAAAACCGCCGCCTCTGCGAAATCCGCCGGGGCCTGCGCCTGGACCGGCGCCCGGACCGGCGCCCGGAGCAGCGCCAGCAGGAGGAGGACCAAAGCCACCAGGACCACCTGCGCCAGGACCGCCAGGGCCAGGACCGGCTGCTGCGCCAGGTCCGCCAACGGGTCCGCCGCCCATGCCGGGCGTCATAAAGTTGCCGATGGAGCTGGTCTCCATCACCACGATCATGGGCTTCACCTTGCCCTCGGCAAGCATGTTGTCAAGGATCAGGTTGGTGTGGCCCATCTCGATCCACACACGCTCATCCTCGCCGCCGCCGTGCTGCAGGTAGAGCACTGGATAGCGGGTTGCCGTATCGGTATCGTAGCCCGGAGGCGTGTAGATGTAGATGTGCCGCCAGGCATCGGCCGTCTTTGAGAAGTAGTTCTTGATGAGGACATTGCCGTGCGGCACATCCTTCAGGTCATAGAAGTTGACGCCCGGCTCGGGAACCTCATAGCCGTTGCACATGTGGCTGTAGCCGATAAACGTATTGGTTGCCGGGTCCAGCACAACCGCGCCGTCCACAACCATCCAATAGTTATGGTAGCCAGGAGCCTGCGGAGCGCTGGTGTAGGTCCAGACGCCGTCGGCGCCCTTGACCATGTCATAAGGAACATTGGCGATGGCGACTTGCACCTTCTGCGCATCCGGCGCTCTGAAGTGGAAGGTGACACGTGAGTCTTCTTCAATCCGCGGGAATTGAACGCCCGGGAAATTCAACGGTGAAGGATGTGCCGGAACGGCTGGCGCGGAGGCCGAGCGAAGCGGAGCAGGGACCAGTTCCTGTCTTCCAGCAGCGCCGGAATTGTTCGAGGTCTGAGCGAAACAGGTTCCAACGGCCAAAGTGGCCGAGAACAAGGCGAGAGCGAATGCTCGTTTCATAAGCTGCAATCTCCTAACAGTGATCTTTCGGTGGTCCTTTTTTGTGTTTTCCTCAACGGCAGACAATATTACTACGCTTGGGTAAACATGCGCTTCGCCAAATTCACGTCTACATTTAGCGCACATCCGCAAACACCTGCCTGACGGCGGCTTGCTGCCTTAGCGGTTATTCGCACT
Source organism: uncultured Occallatibacter sp. (assembly GCA_964481595.1). Classification (GTDB taxonomy): domain Bacteria; phylum Acidobacteriota; class Terriglobia; order Terriglobales; family Acidobacteriaceae; genus Telmatobacter. The sequence goes on from CAYZVG010000067.1 coordinate 6,668, forward strand.
TCGAAAGAGCCGATGCGCGAGAGTCCTCCGGCCGCCGTCTCCACTGCAAAAGCAACTGGCAAACAGCGTGTCGCATTTACCGTGGCGCTATTGGGATGGGTCTGGCCTGCTGGCGCACCAGGTTTGCCACATGTGGCGGAAGGATGCGGCAAGGCTCTGGGCGAACATGTCCGGTTGGCCGATTGGGGATTGGAGAAATCGATCCCTCATACCGGCGCGCAGCCGGGCGAGTAACTCAGGATGTGCAGCCCAGTAGATGCCTTTTTCAATAAATTCCTCTGGAGTGTACGCGACAAAATCATCGAGCCCTACATGGCGGAGCAGAGCCGCGCCAAGCCTTCCGGGAACGGTTCGTCCCACAAGAGTAAGTGTAGGCACGCCCATCCACAGGGCGTGACTTGTAGTTGTAGCTCCGGTGAAGGGGAATGGGTCAAGGCAGAAATCGACTTGATGATGGAGTGCGAGGTAACTCGAGTTATCGCTGCGCGTGTGGAACTGGAGGCGCTCGGAGGCGATGCCCTGGTCTTTGAACCAGCTCTCGACCACATGATGTTGACCATCGTGGGGCATTCCCGCGACAAGCATTTGCGCCTGCGGCAAAGCACGGAGTAACTGCGACCAAAGCGCGATGACGCGGGGACTGAGCTTGGAGAGACGGCTGAAACTGCCGAGGGTGAGGTGCCCGTTTGCGAGCATGGGAAGCGGGGCAACGGGGGGTGAGTCAAAGCTGGGCTGAAAGGGCGCGACCGCTGGCAGGTACACGATCTTCTCAGTAAAGTAACGGTCGAACTCGCCGGGAGGCAGAAAGTATTTGTCGGCAAGATAGTAATCGATGGACTGGAGGCCGCTGGTGCCGAGATAGCCGATCCATCCGCACTGAATGGGGGCCGGTTTACGGGCGAAGGCGAGTAAACGGCTGTGAGCGGTATGGCCAGTGAAATCGACGAGGATATCGATGCCATCGGCCCGCACCTTCTCAGCCAGCATCTCGTCGGAAAGGCCGAAGACCGGGCTCCAGTGCGCAACGTGGCCCCGCATCCGGCTGGTGACAGCGTCCTCGGCGGGATTGTTCGAGTAAGCGTGGAGAGACAATCCAGCGTTGTGCGCAAGATGAGAAAAGACAGGCTCCATGAAGTGAGCCAGAGCATGTTCGCGGAAGTCGCCGGAAACGAAGCCGACCCTCAATTGTCGCTCGGGCTCGCGGGGGTTTTGATGACGCGGCCACGCTTGCCGGAGCGGAGCTTCAAAACGATCGGCAAAGCGAAGGTGTTCGTCGAAGAGTGCCTCCTGCGCGGTTTCCTCGTCGTGACTGAGGCAAAAGAGCAGGTCTTGGTGCGCGGCAGGAAGGTTTGGCTGAATTTGCAGAGCCCGGCGAAAACTGGCCGCCGCTTCCGCAAGCCGCCCCAGATCCATCAGCGCGGTGCCGAGATTGAGGTGGGCATCTGCGAAATCCGGGTTGAGATCGAGGGCACGCCGGCAACTTGCCTCCGAATCCCCTGGCCGATTCAGGCTGCGGAGCACGTTCGACAGATTGCTATGCGCGGAGGCGAGTGCAGGTTTCAGTTCGATGGCCCGGCGGAAGTTTGCTTCCGCCTCCTTGAAGCGGCCCTCTTTGCTCAGCATGATCCCGATGTGGTTGTGCGCTTCGGCAGAATTCGGTTCCAGTTCGAGCGCACGCAGGCAACTGGCTTTCGACTCCGCAACAAGTCCTTGCCGTTCAAGCAACGTCGACAGGTTGAAATGCGCCTCCGCAAGATCGGGTTTTAGTTGGAGCGCCTGTCGGCAACTGGCTTCGGCCTCCGCAAAACGGCCTTGTCGCTCAAGCAACGTCGCCAGATTGTTGTGCGCGACTGCGAATTCGGGTCTTAGTTCAAGGACTCGACGGCAACTGGCTTCTGCCTCCGCGAGACGGCCCATTTGATTGAGAACCAGGGCGAGATTGTTATGCGCCTCTGCGAGTTCAGGTTTCAGTTCGAGCGCCCGGCGGCAGCTGGCTTCCGACTCCACGAAGGAGCCCCTGTTGTTCAGCAAGATCGCAAGGTTGTTGTGCGCCTCAGCAAGATCTGGTTTTATTTCGAGCACCTGGCGGTAGCAGGACTCCGCCTCAGCAATGCGGCCCTGTCGAATGAGAACCTCCGCGAGACCGCAATAAGCAAGGTAAAAGCGAGGACGAATCCTGATCGCGCCGCGGTAGCTGTCTTCTGCTTCTTCAAGCGCGCCGCGTGCTTCATGCATCTGTCCCAGGCTGTACCAGTCTTCGACTCGATTCGGGGCACCCTTCTTCTTCCGATTCCTTGATGGCTTCGCTTCCTGCCGTTGCGCGCTCCCGCTGCCCACATCGCTCCGCTCGAATGCGGACGGTGGTTCATGTTCTAAAGTGTTTGTCGAACCAGCCACCGTTGCGGCGGGTGGTAATGCCGATGCAGGGCTCTGCAAGCGGTTTCGCAGCGAGTCCACAGCGGCCCCACTCAGGCCACTCTCGACACCGAGGTTCAAAATCTTGCGGGCTGCATCTAGTTGCGAGAGCTGGATCAAGGCATCGATACAACTCAGCCAGAATTGGCCTTGATTAGGGTTCGCCTGGAGTGCTGCTTGAAAGTGTGGCAGTGCGGCGGCAACCTGACCGGTCGACGCAATCAAGATTCCGAGGTTGTGGTTGGCATCCGGGTGACCGGGCTGGCGGGCGAGAATGGAGCGGTAGAGCGTCTCAGCCTCAGCCAGATTGCCCGCCTGATGCTGGATCACTGCCTGCCCTAGCAGCCCGTCAAGAGCCTGTCGATCGGGAGCATCGTCCGTGTCTGGCACATTCATTGCGCTCGATATCCTGTGAGATTCGAGTTTACCAGTCGCAGTCGGCGGCCGGGTTGAAATGCCCCCGTCGTCCCGATGGTTCGGCAATGCAGTTCGCCGTCGTTTGCGCGGCTGTGTTCTCATCAGATTCATGAAACTGCGGCCAACCAAACGCACACGCGCTGAATGGTCTTCGGCCCTTGGGTTGTTGCTGCTTTCCGCGTTATGGGCCGTAGCCGGGCTGCGCATGGAATTGAATCCACATTTAGGCGCGAATACCTTGTCGCCTGCGCAAAGCCAGACAGCACTCTTCTTCGTCTTCGCCACCGTGACTGCGACTATCGCCGTGGCGCGCCGTGGCGAATTCCCCCGCGGACGTCGCGCGTTGGCCTGTGCCGGCGTCGGTGTCGGCCTCTTCGTGATTCCGGCTGCGGTGGCCGCTTGGACGCAAGGCTGGGTTTCCGATCTGGATCGGGTAGTCATCTTCTCACTCACACCCGTCTTCACCGTCGTTCTCGAGCCTTACTTGCAGGGCAGCCCACCTCGACAGGCGAAAGCCGCGCTGGCCGGCGCTCTGGCCGCAGTCGCCGGCATTCTTCTTCTCGTGCCTGTCGACTTTCCCGGTTCATTCCGTGCTGGAGCGGCGCTTTGCGCCCTGGTTGCGACGGCTTTCGGCATTGCCGTTACAAACTGTTTTGCAGTCCGGCTTGCACGCGACCTCGCGGGCCGCTCTGTTATGCCCTTCGCCGCTCTGGCCGGCGCAACCGGCGCCGTATGTTTTTCCACGGCCGCTGCCTTCACGCCGCATTCTGCATGGCGCTGGAGTACGCAGCCGACTCAACTTCTCGTGCAGCTTGTTATCGACCTGCCAGCTCTGTTTTTGCTTTTTTGGTTGATGCGCCGTCTGGCGGCCTCTCGAATGACGGCCCGGTTTCTTCTCGCGCCTCTGTTCACCATCCTCGCGGGAATGGCGCTGGAACCAGCGTTACCGCCCGTGCGCGCATGGTTCGGCTTGGCACTCCTGACGGGCGGCGCAGGGTGGCTCGTCTTTGCCCCGGCGGAAGAAATCGATGTGGAGAAAATGAATTGGCTGAACGTGCACACGGACGGACGAGCAACCTGAGTTTTGGCGTGGCGCCGTCGGCGCAAGCTCACTGCATTCGCTCCGGAAAACTAGCACAACCGGCATTTTCCGATACCGATCGTTGGATGGGGCCATTCTCTGCTCTTAACATCGAGAGTAATCTTGACCGTGTACTTGCTCTGGCGCGGCAGAAACAATAGACGCGTTGCAATAATTGAGAGGCTCTACTGACCGGTTTGAAAGTTCAAGACAGCCAAGGCTGTCTGGTAGTCATAGCGCGCGTTGGCGTAAGAGATCTCGGCCTGCGTTTGTGCCAGTTGCGCCTGGCTCAGCTCGACAATGCCGCTCAATCCCAATTTGTAGCGGGTTTGCGCAAGATCCAGCGCAAGGTTCGATTGATCGAGCAACTGTTTGGTAACTTCAATGCGATGAAATG
>CAYZVG010000068.1:0-10952 GCA_964481595.1 uncultured Occallatibacter sp.
GGGCGGACCAAAGAGCCCGCGCGATGCTGTGGGAGCAACTGTCTATCTGACAGCCGGAGGAATTCGCCAGCGCGGCGACGTGCTGAGCGGCGGCAGCTATCTCTCATCCAATGATTTTCGCGTTCACTTTGGTTTGGGCGACACGGACAAGGTGAACGAAGTGGAGATTCACTGGCCCAGTCACATAGTGGAGAAACTCAAGCTAAAGGCGATTGATCGCATCTTGACGATCGAGGAAGGCAAAGGAATCACCGGAGAGTTGTGCACGTCCTGCGCCGGCGCAAAGAAGTAAACTCCTGCGTCCCACCTCAGAGAATCCTTGACTTGTTTCTCTTCCGTTTGATATCTCTTGCGGGGCAAGTTTTCTGAGTTGCCGGGATTCAACTACCAAGGCAAAAGAGACGCTGTGGGCCATGCGCCAGCACGCGCCGTTTAACGAATGCGGATTCTTTGATGCACAAAGGCGGGTATTCTTTGATGAAATGCACTCTTTTAGCCGCTGTACTTGCGTTAACTTCCAGCGCCTTTGCACTCGATGGCCAGCCCGGAATCCATGATCCGTCCACCGTTATCCAGGACAACGGCAAGTACTATGTGTACGGCACCGGCGGCACCGGCCTGGTTTCAGACGACGGCTGGACATGGCACGGAAGTGCTGCACTGCCGATCAGAGGATTAGCGCCAGACGTGATCCACATCGGCGACCGTTTCTATGTGTACACTGCCACCGGCTCCGGCGGGGCTACCAAGGCAGACGTTCACATGCTCTGGAACAAGACACTCGACCCGAATTCCCCTGACTACAAGTGGAATGAAGGCGGCATTGTCGCGTCGTCCGACGGCGAGGAAGACAGTAACGCCATCGATCCCGGGGTCTTTCTTGACCCCAACACCGGCAAGATGTGGTTGGTCTATGGCTCGTATTTCGGTTACATCCGGCTGGTGCAGCTTGATCCCAAGACGGGCTCGCGCATCAATCCCAAGGACAAACCCCGCAACCTGGCGATCAACTGCGAAGCCTCAGACATGATCTTCCACGATGGCTGGTATTACCTGCTGGCCACGCACGGTAGTTGCTGCGCAGGCGCAGACTCGGGCTACAACATTCGCGTCGGACGCTCGCGGCAGGTTACCGGTCCTTTTGTAGATGCAGAAGGCGTCGACATGATCGAGGGCGGAGGCAAGCTCTTGATCGGTTCGGGGGGACGTACGATTGGTGCAGGTCACTTCGGACTCCTCAATCTCGGCGACGGCGTGCAGAAGTTCTCAATGCACTGGGAAGCCGATCTGGACCGAGGCGGAGCAAGCGTCCTCGATATCCGCCCACTGATATGGAAGGACGGCTGGCCGGTTGCCGGCGAAAACACAAAGGCGGGCACGTACGAGATTGAATCAGTGCATACCGGAACGGCACTTGAACTTTCAGTGGAGGGATCTCCGGTTGGCGGACGGCCGATGCGCGGACCCAGGCGGCCACCGGCGGCAGCTCCCGGCGCTGCAGGTCAGGCTCCGGCCGGGCAAAGTGCGGCAGCACCAGGCGCAACGACGCGCGCTGGTGGATCTGCACCGGGAGCACCGGGCGCAGGACCTGGAGGCCCTGGCGGAGGAATGTTCGGAGGCACGGGGCGCGTGATTCCGCCGCAGGATGTGGCGGAGGTATCGAAGAACTGGCCTGCTGGCAATATCGATGCGCGCATGGCTAATTACCTGTGCCAGGCCCAGCAGAAGTGGGATATTTCACCCGCTCCGAATGCGGGCGGTTATCCTGGCTCACCTTATTTCAAGATCACCATTGCCGGAACCGATCGAACGCTGGCTGCCACAGAACAGGGCGAGCTTGTGGTTCTGCCCGCTTTCACCGGCGCGCCTGAACAACTGTGGCGCATCGACCAGTTAGCCGACGGATCCTATCGCATCATGCCCAAGTCGATCCCCAACTCCAACGAAGCGATGGCTCTTTCGGCAGTTGGCGCAAGCTTTGCGACGCTTTCCAAGTTCGATCCGAAGAGCGATAAACAGCATTGGCTGCTCAAGACTCCATAACCGCTAATCGACTTTCGATGGCCAACAAGAATCATTGTGTGCGAAGGGTTCCAAATGAATGTGCTGCGTAAGTGCTTCGTATTCTCACTCGCCGTTTTGTTTTCGACGGCGCTGCTGCAGGTTCCTGCCTTCGCCGCTCCAGCTGCGGTTGTTTGGCCATCGCTAACGACTCCAACCACTCCGTCGAAAGCGCCGAGCGCCCAGGGATTCATCCAACGCTGGATGATTCTGGAACCGATCCGCGTGAACGGACTCACCGATGCTGCGGTGCAGGCGCAAGTAAAGAAGGAATATTTCCCGGATCAGTACACCGTAATTCCGAAGGATGGCGACAAGGAGACAGTTGGCGACAGCGCTCTAACTTGGCACGCCGTGGATACGATCAATTACAACGTCAATCTCTTCCACTTTGCCCACGCTCTCGGCAAGCCCACGAGCGATGTCTTGTTCTGGGCTGTGACCATCATTAACAGCCCAGAGGAAATGCATAACGTTCGTCTGGCCATCGGCTCGAACGCGGCGTCTGTCTGGTGGCTGAACGGCGAAGAGGTAATCGGGATTTATGGCGATCGCCAAACAGTGATCGACGACGGCGTATCCAAGCGACTCACACTCAAGAAGGGTCCGAATATTGTGCGCGCTGCGGTGGTGAACGGCGGCGGAGCAACCGACTTCTGCGCCCGGCTTCTGGACGCCGACGACAAGCCGATCAAAGGAATCACAATCACCTTGAGCGAAGATCGCAAGTAAATCAGCCCCAAGCGCTCAGTGCAAATTCCCTGCTCCAGGATTCGCGGGTTACTGCCTGGTCTCATCGGCTCTTGCGAAGCTTGTTCTGACTTGGCTCAATGCAGGCCAACGTGCCCGCCACGCTTCGTCAATTGCCCTCGGTGAGCGGAACGGCATCGTGTGCAAAGACGGCGATGTAGAGTCCCGATATGAGGATGAGTGCGCCGCCAAGGATGACAAACACCTGAGGTTTGTCGCGCCAGATAAGGTACGAGAGAAGCGATCCGGTGAGCAATTGCGTGTAGTGATATTGAGAGACGTTCGCTGCCGAAGTGTGCTTGACGGCGATGTAAAAGCAGACCGTTCCAATCGCGCAGAACAATCCCATGGCGAAAAGCCCGCCGGCGATACCAGGCGTTAGCGGCTCCGCGTGGAAAAGCATGATTGAGAAGCCAACTGCAGCGGAAACCAGGCCGGAGACAAAGGTCAGGCTCTCTGGCGATTCGGTTCTGGTAAGCACACGAGACCAGACCATATTCACAGAGAAGCAGGCGACACAGACCATACAGGCAGCGACGCCGATCCAGTCGCCTCGGTTTGCGTGCCCCCATGGCTCTATGGCGATAACAACCCCCGCAAACCCGGTGACGATGGCCAACACCTTTTGCCACGATAGTTTTTCTCGCAGAAAAATGGCAGAGAGCAGCGCGATAACCATGGGCGATGTGAAAACGAGGATGTAAAAGACGGTGAGCGAAAGATGGCGAAGAGCGACGGCCACGCCCATGTTGTTGCCTAGATCCAGGCAGGCTCTAGCCAGTTGACGCTCGATCCTGTGCGGACGCAACGCTCCGGGGTTACCTCGCACCAGAGCGTAGGCAGCCAGAAACATGGACATGAACAGGCCGAGAAAAGCCACAATCTCATATGCTGGCAAGCTGGCTTGACCAACCAGCTTGATGGAAGTGTCGGCAAAAACCCAGAAAGTGAAACAGGCCAGAGCAAAACCGATAGCGCCGAGCCGAGTAACCGATGGCTTCATCGCGCACCGGTTGAAAACAGGCTGATGGGGCGAAATATATTTTTGATTTGCACAGGAGATAGCATAAGTGGTGATGGCCGCAAGGAATCAGGCTCGGCGGCTCACTTCCAGTTTAGACGGTGGAGTCAGGTGCCGCAGAATGTGTGCTCGACGCGCTCTTCAGGGCGGGCAGGAAGCGTGAATCGCTCGCTACCCGATCTGTTGTCGAAAGGGTGAGTGACGACTGCGAGCAATTCTTCAAACGGCCCAAAATCCTTCTGTTCGACGGCGGCCTTGAGCGCGGCTTCAACCAGGTGGTTGCGCGGAATGCAGGCGGGGTTGGCCATCCACATGGCGTTTACGCGGTCCTCAACCGAAATGGGTTCCTGTTGCAAGCGGAGTCGCCAGTGGATGGCCCAGGCATCGTAATCTGAGGGCGTGGTAAAAAGCTCACGAACCGCATCGTCATGCTCAGGCCCCGCGGCAGCCTGGCATAAGTGGCGGAAAGTGAGTGTGAAGTCGGCACGATTGGCAGTCATGCGCTGCAGCAGATCCTCGGCAAGAGCTGCATCGCCCTCAGCCGGAGTGAGAAGACCGAGCTTGCGACGGAGACCACTCAGACGAGCTGCTTCAAACTGCGGAGCGAACGCCGCAAGAGCATCATTCGCTGAGACCAGAGCGGCCTCGTCGCCGCCTGACTCTTCCGCGAGCAATGGGAGCAGTGATTCGGCAAGGCGGGTAAGATTCCAGAGAGCGATGCCCGGCTGGTTGCCAAAAGCGTAGCGGCCCTGCTGGTCAATAAAGCTGAAAACAGTAGCCGGGTCGAATGCATCCATAAACGCGCATGGACCGTAATCGATCGTCTCGCCAGAGATAGATGTGTTGTCGGTGTTCATCACCCCATGGATAAAGCCGACCAGCATCCACTGCGAAACCAACTGCGCGTGACGGGCGATGACACAATCGAGCAGTACTCGAATGGGCATGGGGGCTTGCGCCGCATCAGGATAGTGGCGTCCGATGGCGTAGTGAGCGAGCGTCTTTAGAGCGTCGGTGTCGCGGCGGGCTGCGAAATACTGAAAAGTTCCAACGCGAAGATGACTGGCTGCCACACGTGTGAAAATAGCGCCCGGCAACACGGTCTCGCGAAATACAGGTTCTCCGGTTGAAACGGCCGCCAAGGCTCGTGTTGTCGGAACTCCAAGAGCGGCCATCGCCTCGCTGACGAGATACTCGCGCAAAACTGGGCCGAGGGCGGCGCGGCCATCGCCGCCACGGGAGAACGGCGTGCGGCCGGCGCCTTTGAGCTGAATGTCGTAGCGCTGTCCGTTGAGTGCAACGACCTCACCAAGCAGGATGGCGCGGCCATCACCCAACTGCGAAACGAACGAGCCGAATTGGTGACCGGCATAGGCCTGGGCGATGGGCTCAGAGCCCTCGGGAATGCGGTTGCCAGCCAGGATCTCGACGTCAGCCGGGCCGGCCAGCGCAACAGGATCGAGGCCTAAACTATCGGCAAGTTCGATATTGAGCTTGATGAGCCGGGGAGCGGCAACTGGAGTCGGTTCACAACGGGCATAGTAGCGATCTCCCAGACGCGCATAGGTATTATCGAAGCCGAAGCGAATCTGGGAAGCAGCGTCGGAGTTTGGGACGGCAGTGGAGGCTTCTGGGGAAGTCATCTTTATTTTGATGTGGCCAAGTTCTTTCTGGTCGCATGGTATCAGCTTATTGGCGGCGCAGACCGAGAAGTTGTTCCGGGCAAACCGATCAAGCCACGCGCAGGATGGTGCGCTGGTGGTGAGCGAGATGCCGGAAATAGTGCATCTGGAGACGATTCGGCTCGACGCGCGGCCGATCATGGCAATTCCGGGGTGGCACCTCAATCAATTCTTCGTTCGGTTCTTCAGGCTCCACTTTTATTCGGAGAAGCCAAAACACGCACAACTCCTGTGAATTGGCGCGCAACCCGCCTGATTTGCCTCTCAACAGTCGTGATTCGATCAACACCACCGGCACTTGAATTGAAAGGGTGATACGCTAAAGACTACTCGTAGAATCCGATTTGGTGTTCTTGCCTGTTCTGCTAATCCGCTCAACTCGCAATCAATTCCAACTGAGTTCAGCGATAATTCACGCAACAAAGGAATAGGTTATGGAACAGGGAACAGTGAAATGGTTTAACGACGCTAAGGGGTTCGGCTTTTTGAGCCGCGCCAACGGCGAAGACGTGTTTGTGCATTATTCAGCCATCAAGAGCGAGGGATTTCGTTCGCTTCAAGAAGGCCAAGCGGTGCAGTTCGACGTGGTAAAGGGGCCGAAGGGCTGGCAGGCCGAGAACGTCCAGGTCGCCTAAGTTCAGTGAATAGCCGGGAAGAGGTCGTCACCGGCATCTTCCTGGTTCTCGCCGATTCCCTGCTGTTGAAAAGAGTGGGTCCCTGTCTGGCAACTCAAGACGGAATTCTTCTGGCATCGTAATCGCAACCAATCAGTCAATGCGTTCAAACGCGGTACGCGCCTGCATCCTGGGCGAAAGGAACCTATGTCTAACGATCAGCAACTCATCTGCAGCGATTGCGGGCAATCATTCACATTTACTGCTGAGGACCAGGAGTTCTTCCGCGAGCGTGGTTATTCATCACCTAAGCGCTGCAAATCATGTCGTCAAGCCAAGAAGAACGATCAGTCAGGCGATGGCAGAGCCCCGCGCAGTTCATCGCAGAGCACATCCGTGGTCTGTGCCGGATGCGGACAGCAAACGACTGTTCCATTCGAGCCCCGAGGCGACCGCCCTGTGTATTGCCAGACCTGCTTTCAGAGCCGGAAGACCAGCTCTGGCGGCGGCGGCCGGCGAAGCTATTAACAGGGTCCGTTAGGACTTTGTGTTCGCAGTATGCCTGGCGCTGTCACCTTTTTTGATGTGAGGAAGGTGACGGCTCTGGGCTTCTGCCAGACTGAATTCGTCTGTTTTTGATTCAATCACTTCATCACTGCGCGATAGTGACTTTGAGCCAGAATTCCTTCCTGTCTTTGCTGGTCTGACCCACACTCTGCAATCTATCGTTCATCTCTGAGGAGTCACCCATGAAAAAAGAAGTGCCGCACAACAAATATTTCCTCAGGTCGCTCCATCAGGAAATCGATCTCTACGATCGCAAGCTCGCCCACCTGGTGAAGTATGTTCAGTTCGAGTCGGTCGCGGATCGCGAGGGAGCCGAGAACAAGTTACTCGCGAAACGGGCCTCGCTGGCCGTGACGGCCAGGCAACTGGTTGCCGACGGGGTGGAATTCAGTCCGTCAGAGCTCCCCAGGTCCTTCCGCGAACAGGAACAAGTCAGCTCGGAGAGCTAATCCTGGCACGCTAACAAGCGGATACTGTCTTACCTTTCCGCTTAGTTGCGATTGGCCTATTGGATTCAAGGCCTACCTTGATTCACCGCCAGAAGTTTCGCGACCGGCTTCCGCAGCCGTCTCGATCCGACGTGGAACAAGTCAAGACTTCCCGGCGACGATGCTTGTTTCACGCCACTCAACTCTCCGCATTGAGCTTTTAAGCTGACCAGTTAGCCGCTACGGGATCACCTTGCCTGCGCAATGGTGGTGAGTTGTTGACGCACAGTTGTATTGGCAAGGGGAAGGCTGACTGTAATTCGCGCGCCTCCGATGCCGCGGTTTCCGACCTCAACAGTTCCGCTGTGCGCGCGGGCAACAGCATCGACAAATGCCAGGCCAAGACCATGACCAGTGGAAGCCCTTCCTTTAACACGGCGAATGAAGAGATGCTCCAGCACTTCGGAATCGAATCCGCTGCCGTTATCTTCAAACACCAAGCTTGCCATATCGTCATTGCAATGTAATGAGATATCGACATTCGATGCGGGACCGAGATGTTTCAGCTCGTTGTCGAGCAGGTTGGCAATCATCCGGTGAATGAGGCCTTCATCGCCTGTCACGACAATTCCCTTCTCGTCGCTTAATTGGATGCGCAGCCCTTTCTCAGCCATTGATGGTTCGTAAAGATCGACCATTGTCTCAAGAAGTCGGCTTAGATCGATATCAGTCCGCGTCAGACGGAGCGCGTCGGCACGAGCCTCTGCAACATCGAGCGACTTGTTCAGGAAATCAGTCAGCTGGTCAAGCTCCTCGATTGCCGAAACAATCGGTTCAGTAAGCTCTTCGTTGTTTGTGTCAGACAAGAACATCTCAAGTTTTCCACGAATGGCGGTCAACGGGCTGCGCAGGTCATGGGCCAGCGCTCCGGTAATTGTGTGGAGCTGGTGCATTGAGTTTTCAATGCGCTCGAGCATGCCGTTGAGGGTGTTGGCCAGTTGGCTGACTTCGTCGTTGCGGCTGGTCGTCGGTACTCGTTCGCCTAAATCCGAGTGGCCAATCCTCGATGCCGCCTCTGTAATTCTGCGAACGTGACTGAGCATTCTCCGGCTGGCAAGGAACACAATGCCGAAGCCCAACAGGACAATCAGGAGCCACAAAAGGAAAAAACGAAGGCGAAGATTCCTCAGTACACGCAGTTGATCCCGCTCTGAAAGGCCGAGATAAATATGGCTGCCATCGTCAATGCTGATTGAGGCAACGCGGAATGGAACGCGAAAACCGGGAACGCGGACATCCGTAGGTTGCTCGGGCAGTATTCTTGCGGCCCGAATCGCCTGCAAGTGCGCCTGCCCGTCGCCGGCACCGACCCATAGCTGAAGCGTGCCCCCCGCGCCGGTCTGAAGGAAGAACACCGAATCGCTGACCGTGTCTTCCGATGCCTGCTTATTCGGCACTTCGTGTGCCGCCAACTCGGCAACTTCACTGACGACGCGGCCATAAAGGGCATTCTTCGGCGTCCGCTCCGCCACGTCGCCCAGCACTTCTACTTCGCCTGAAAGCCATGCATCGCTTCTGCGCTGAATGTCGCCGGATACAAATTGGTGCAGAAATACAAAGACCGCCAGCGTACCGCAGGCAAACGCGATGGTGGCCCAGAAAGAGATGCGCCAAGCCGCACTGCGTAGAGCGGGCTTATCGGTCTTTGAGGACATAACCCACGCCTCTCATGGTTTTGATGAGCGGCTGCTGTCCGGCGCCATCTACCTTTCCGCGCAGCCGGTAAATATGTACGTCGACCACATTGGTGTCGGGAACAATACGCATGCCCCATACCTGGTCAAGAATCATCGACCGCGTGACAACGCGCCCTGCGTTTCTGCACAAGTATTCAAGCAAGACGAACTCCTGCTGCGTGAGTTGCAAAACATGTCCCCCGCGAGTAGCTTCCCTGCGCAGCAGGTCTAGCTCAAGATCCTGCACGCTCAACAGTGTTGCCGCGCCTTGCGGAGGACTATTGCGCTTGAGCAGGTTGCGAAGCCGCGCCAGCAGTTCAGCGAGAGCAAACGGCTTGGTCAGGTAGTCGTCGCCTCCCTGCTCCAACCCACGCACGCGATCGTCTACCGACCTCCGCGCCGAGAGAATCAGTACTGGCGCTCGAATACCCAGATCGCGCAGTCGCAGGATCAGGCTAATTCCGTCCATGTCCGGCAATCCAAGATCGACGATCAGAATGTCGAATCTGCTTTCGACACCCAGCCGCTCAGCCGTTCTCGCGTCGGGCGCAACTTCCACTTCGTAACCCGCTTCATCGAGCGAGCGCCGCAGGAAACCCTGTATATCGGTTTCGTCTTCCACAAGCAGGAGGCGCATGATGAAATCTTAGTGCATCGATGCCACGCGCATATAGACATACGCAACTCGATTCTGTCACTGAAGCTCGAACCGCTTGCGCCAACATGACGACTTCCGATTCCAGAAGCAGATCGCTGCCTACGAACTGCTGATCGTTGACGAACTCGGCTATGTGCCGCTGTCGAAGAACGGCGCCGAGTTGCTCTTCGAGACCTTCAGCCAGCGCACGAGCGCACCTCGACACTCATCACCAGCAACCTGCTACTCGACCAATGGACTGAGATCTTCTGCTCTGAGCGAATCACCGGTGCTCTGTTGGACTGCATCACCCACCACGTCCACATCCTGGAGACGAACACCGAATGCTACCATTTTTATAGCGTGCGTGTTTTGTTTGCACCTTTCGGCCTTTCCAACCTTGAATATCTCGGGACAGGCCACTTCTACTCCAATGGATTAATATGGATTGAAGAAATACACTTCAATCCGCAAGTTATTCATTCTAAAAGTGGCCCCGTAGCTCAGATGGATAGAGCAGCAGTTTCCTAAACTGCGTGTCGGCTGTTCGAATCAGCCCGGGGTCACCAGACTTCCCTTCCCAAGTTTTCTCATGCTCTGCTCGCACGTGTCTTGTAAGCGTCCGAAGCTTCCATCTGGCGCGGACTGGGGTAGTGTGGGAGACTTTTGCGGGAGCAACGAAGTGTCCACTTATTTTCAAGTGGACACTTCAAGCACCGGTGCTTGGTGGTTTTCAGGCGGCCTGAGAGACGGACTGGGGCGTGTCGACCAGGTTCCAGGGCAGCAGTTCGGCGATGCGGCTGATGGGGTGGTCGGCGATCTTGGCCAGCACCGTGCGCAGGTAGAGTTCCGGATCGAGGCCGTTGAGCTTGGCTGAGCCGATCAGCGAGTAGATGGCTGCAGCCCGCTCGCCGCCGGAATCGGCACCGGCGAAAAGATAATTCTTCCGTCCTAAAGCCACACAGCAAAGCGCGCGTTCCGCCGGGTTGTTATCGATCTCCAGCAGCCCGTCATCGATGTAGCGCGTGAGCGCCCGCCAGCGCGAGAGTGCATAGCGGATGGCGGCTGCAGTTTCGCTCTTGGGCGAAAGCTGACGCAGCGATTTTTCCATCCACACTCGCAGGTCTTCGAGCTAGGGCCGTGCGCGGGATTGGCGAACCTCGCGCCTGAAGTCCACGGGCTTGCCACGGATCTGTTCTTCGATGCCATGGAGGGCGCCGATGCGATCGAGGGCTGCAGTGGTCGTGGGCGATGGGTGCGCCGTATGAATCTCGTAGAACTTGCGCCGTGTGTGGGCCCAACACGCCACTTCGTAGATCGCGCCGCCCTCGTAGAGGTGATGAAAACCCGCGTAGGCGTCGGCCTGCAGCGCGCCCTTGAAGTTTTTCAGATGCGCACGCGGATGTTCGATCTGGTCGCTGCGTGTGCGCAGTTCCTGGCTCTGTTCGGCGAGCTT
>CAYZVG010000069.1:0-10948 GCA_964481595.1 uncultured Occallatibacter sp.
GATGGCCGGTCTGGCGACGCACAACTTCTGGTCGGCAGCGATGGGTATTGTGGTTGCGATTGCGCTGATACGCGGCATTAAGCGCACCGGCTCGTCAACGATTGGAAATTTCTGGGTGGATATGACCCGGACGACGCTCTGGGTGTTGCTGCCGGGCACAGTGATTTATGCGCTGCTGCTGGTGGCGCAGGGCGTTCCGCAGAACCTGAGCAAGTACACGGTGGCGCATCCGCTAGAGCAGCCGGGGCAGACGCAGACGATCGCGCAGGGGCCGGTGGCATCGCAGGAGGCCATCAAGATGCTGGGCACCAACGGCGGCGGATTTTTTAACGCCAACAGTTCGCACCCGTATGAGAATCCAACACCTTTCTCGAACTTTCTGCAGATTCTCTCGATCTTTATTATTCCCGCGGGGCTGACGTACACGCTGGGGCGCGTTACAGGATCGCCGGGGCACGGATGGGCGGTGTTTGCGGCCATGTTTGTGCTGTTCGCGGCCGGATTTACGGTGTGCTACTGGGCTGAGGCACAGCCGCATCCGCTGATTCACGGGGCGCAGCAAACGCAGACCGCAACCGCGCCGGGCGGAAACATGGAGGGCAAAGAAGTGCGCAACGGCATTACCGAAAGCGCGCTGTTTGCCACCATTACCACCGACGCAAGCTGCGGCGCGGTGAATGGAATGCACGACAGCTTTACGCCGCTCGGCGGTCTGGTTCCGCTGGCCAACATCATGCTGGGCGAGGTGGTGTTCGGCGGTGTGGGCTCGGGGCTATACGGGATGCTGATCTTTGTGGTGCTGGCGGTGTTTATTGCCGGACTGATGGTGGGACGCACACCGGAGTACCTGGGCAAGAAGATCGAGTCATACGACGTGAAGATGTCGATGCTCTATGCGCTCATCTTTCCACTGATTATTCTTTCGCTTGCGGCAGTGTTTGTGATTTCGCCAAATATAGGTTTGTCGAGCCTGAACAACGCGGGGCCGCACGGACTGTCCGAAATTCTTTACGCGTTTACTTCAGCCGCGGGGAACAACGGCTCGGCCTTTGCGGGACTGAACGCGAACACGTGGTGGTACAACGTGGCGCTGGGATTCGCCATGCTGGGCGGGCGTTTCCTGATGAAGATCCCTGTGCTGGCATTGGCCGGCAATCTGGCGCAGAAGAAGAGCGTTCCGCCATCGCCGGGGACGTTCCCGGTGAACAACGCGCTATTTACGGCGCTGCTGATCGGCATTGTGCTGCTGCTGGGCGCACTGACGTTCTTCCCGGCGTTGAGCCTGGGACCGATTCTGGAACACCTGCAGATGCACGCAGGACAGCTCTTTTAAGTAGCGCATTTTTTGGATTGCGCGGCGACGCAGGATCACCGCTGTTTGCGCTGATTTAGCGGCAGACAGCGGGAAACCCAAAGCACCGGATGGCGAGCGACTCGCCCGAGGCCGGGAGCTGAAAGCTAGAGGCTAAAAAGTCATGGCTGAAAAGAAAAGTCTTTGGAACACCGACATCATGGGTCAGGCACTGCTGGACTCGGTGCGCAAGCTCGACCCGCGGGGCATGGTGAAGAACCCGGTGATGTTTGTGGTGGAGGTGGGCAGCGTGCTGACGACGGCGCTGCTGATTGACAACACGATTCATCACCGTCCCGGCTTTGGTTTCAATCTGCAGATTACGTTGTGGCTGTGGTTCACAGTGCTGTTTGCCAACTTTGCAGAAGCTATGGCCGAAGGGCGCGGCAAAGCGCAGGCGGATACGCTGCGCAAGGCCAAGGGCGAGACCATCGCCAAGCGCTATAAGGAAGACGGCAGCTTCGAAGAGGTGATCAGCGGGGCGCTGCGCGCGGGCGACGTGATCTACGTTGAGGCCAACAGCTACATTGCCGGCGACGGCGAGGTGATTGAAGGCGTAGCGTCGGTAGACGAGTCGGCGATTACGGGCGAGTCAGCACCGGTGATCCGCGAGGCCGGCGGCGACCGGTCTGCCGTTACTGGCGGCACGAAGGTTCTCTCCGACTGGGTGAAGGTGCGCATTACATCCAACCCCGGCGAAACATTTCTGGATCGCATGATTGCGCTGGTCGAGGGCGCCTCACGGCAGAAGACTCCCAACGAGATTGCATTGAGCATTCTGCTTTCAGGCCTGACCATCGTGTTTCTGCTGGCGGTGGTTACGCTCCAGCCTTTCTCTCTTTATTCCAAGGCGCCACAGACGGTTTTTGTTCTGGTATCGCTGCTTGTGTGTCTGATTCCAACAACGATTGGCGGTCTGCTTTCGGCAATCGGCATTGCCGGCATGGATCGGCTGGTGCAGTACAACGTGCTGGCCATGAGCGGACGCGCGGTCGAAGCGGCTGGCGACGTGAACACGCTGCTGCTGGACAAAACGGGCACCATCACGCTGGGCAATCGCCAGGCAGCCGAGTTTATTCCCGCGCCCGATGTGAGCCACGAGCGGCTGGCCAACGCGGCGCAGCTCTCATCGCTCTCAGACGAGACGCCGGAGGGCCGCTCGATTGTGGTGCTGGCCAAGGAAAAATACAATCTGCGCGGACGCGACGTTTCCAGCATCCATGCGGAGTTTGTTCCTTTCTCTGCGCAGACCAGGATGAGCGGCGTTAACCTGCCGGGCACGCGCATCCGCAAGGGATCGGTGGATGCGATTTCACGCTTTCTTGAGGATCAGGGCTCGGCGCTTCCGCAGAAAGTGCGTGAGAGCGTAGAGGAGATTGCGCGACTGGGCGGCACGCCGCTGGTGGTTGCCGAAAATGCAACGGCGCTGGGCGCGATCTACCTGAAGGACATTGTGAAGGGCGGATTGAAGGACCGGCTGGCGCGGCTGCGCGCAATGGGCATCCGCACCATCATGATTACCGGCGACAATCCGCTGACGGCGGCGGTGATTGCGCGCGAGGCCGGCGTGGACGACTTTCTTGCCGAGGCCAAGCCCAAAGACAAAATGGACCTGATCAAGAGCGAGCAGGCAAAGGGCAAGCTGGTGGCGATGACCGGCGACGGAACCAACGACGCTCCCGCGCTGGCGCAGGCCGATGTAGGTGTGGCCATGAACTCCGGCACGCAGGCGGCGAAGGAAGCCGGCAACATGGTGGATCTGGACTCGAATCCAACCAAGCTGATTGAGATTGTGGAGATTGGCAAGCAGTTGCTGATGACGCGCGGTGCGCTGACTACGTTCTCGATTTCGAACGACGTGGCCAAGTACTTCGCCATCATTCCGGCAATGTTTGCCGGAGTGTTTCCGGTGTTGCAGGTGCTCAACATCATGTATCTGCACTCGCCGCAGTCGGCGATTCTCTCGGCTGTGATCTTCAACGCGATCATTATCGTCGCGCTTATCCCGCTGGCGCTTAAGGGCGTGAAGTACGAGCCCAAGCCGGCGGAGATATTGCTGCGCAACAACCTGCTGATTTACGGCGTGGGCGGCATTATCGTGCCCTTTATCGGAATCAAGGCCATCGATCTTTGCCTTGTCGCCCTGCACTTGGCGTAACAGGATTTGGCGTAGTCAGGCCTAGAGGAGCTGAAAAGATGTCGATTACAGAGACAGCACAATTGGAAACGGCCACGCACAAAGGTGCGCCGATTGCACAAGAGGTTCCGTCCGCGCATTCCATCTGGAAGACCGCGATTCTGTTCACGCTGGTGACGACGGTTCTGGTGGGCATTGTTTATCCGCTGGCGGTAACGGCGATTGCCAGCGTTGCGTTTCCGCATAAAGCAGGCGGCAGCCTGATCTTGAAGAATGGCCAGGTGATTGGCTCGGAGCTGCTGGCGCAGAGCTTTACATCGGATAAGTATTTTCATCCGCGCCCCTCGGCAGCGGGCAACGGCTACGACGCGACGTCGTCGGGCGGAACGAACCTGGCGCAGTCGAACGCCAAGCTGGTGCAGCGCATTCAGGGCGATATCGACAAGCTGGCCGCGGCGAACCCCGGCAAGCCGGTTCCGATCGACATGGTGACGACGTCAGGGTCGGGGCTCGATCCTGACATTACTCCCGACAACGCGTACTACCAGGCTGCGAGCGTGGCCAAGGCGCGCGGGCTTACGGACGAACAAGTGCGCACGCTGATTGCACAACACACTGCCGGCCGCGATTTAGGATTCTTGGGCGAGCCGCGCGTGAACGTGCTTGAACTGAATCTGGCGCTGGATGGGATTACGAAATAACTTTGGCCGCGGCTTCCCCGTGGTTTTTGACCGAGTAGTTTTGTAGCTTGGGTTCGTGCGTTCCCACCCATCGCGCGGTGTTGCTACGCGATGGATGGGGCACCCACTATCAATGCTCGATTGAGATTGAACTCACCGTTTCGCAAACAGCGACATCCCCTAGCATTCACTCCTGTGCGGGTAGGGCAAAACAGCCTTACCCGCTCTTTTTGCGTTTGGAGTTGAGGTTCTGCCTCTACACGTCTCTGCGGCCTTCGAGGGCGCGGGCCATGGTGACTTCGTCGGCGTATTCGATATCGCTGCCAGCGGGGACGCCGGTGGCAATCCGTGTGATGCGCACGTGAGATGACCGCAACGCCGCCGCAAGCCAACTGGCGGTGGCTTCGCCTTCGAGCGTGGGGCTGGTTGCAAGGATCACTTCATCCACTTCGCCGCGTTCAACGCGCGCAACCAGCGTGCCGGTGCGCAACTGGTCGGGGCCGACTCCGTGCAGCGGCGAAAGAGTGCCGTGCAGCACGTGATAGACCCCC
The DNA here is from genome assembly GCA_964481595.1 of uncultured Occallatibacter sp. Classification (GTDB taxonomy): domain Bacteria; phylum Acidobacteriota; class Terriglobia; order Terriglobales; family Acidobacteriaceae; genus Telmatobacter. The sequence goes on from CAYZVG010000069.1 coordinate 4,720, forward strand.
TGATAACTGCGGGTGCGCTCGACGGTGTCAATATTCGTTGGCTCCTCGACAACGCAGACCAGACGCTGGTTGCGCGTGAGGCTGGCGCAGTAGGCGCAGGGATCGATGTCGGTGACGTTGTTGCAGACCGAGCAGAGGCGAAGGCTGGCCTTGAGGCCGCGGACCGCATCGGCGAGGGCCGTGGCGTCCTCGTCTGAGGAGCGCAACAGGTGGAAGGCGAAGCGCTGTGCGCTCTTGGTTCCCACGCCCGGCAACTTTTTTAGTTCTTCAATGAGCCGGGCCATCGGCTCGGCATAGCGTGCCACTGTGCTGCCTCCGCGAATCTGGTGTGAAGAAAAAATGCATTCAAGCTGATTGCCTAAAATCGCCTGGCCGATTGAACCCATCCCTCAGGGCTGGTCTCTTCTGCACTCCGAGTGCGTATCGAAAGCTTAGCTTCCGATGAGGCCAGCCGTCTCATCCCATCTAAAGCCCTCTTGTTTACGGGCCTTTGCGGCATGGCTGAAGCCATGCCCTTTCAAAACCAAAAATACGTGACGGTCTCTAGTCGGTGAGCCCTGGGATCTTGAGCCCGCCGAGCATGCCCTGCAGGCTGCTCTGGATGACCTGTTCGGCTTTGCGTCCGGCTTCGTTGACGGCGGAGACGACGAGATCCTCGAGCATCTCAACATCCGGCTGGCTGCCGCTGAGTCCGAGAACCGCGGAGGGGTCAATGTGCAACTTGAGCAACTGCTTTTTGCCGTTCATGGTGACGGAGACTGCGCCGCCGCCACTGGAGGCCTCGACCGTGGTTTCGCTGAGCTTGCGCTGAACCTCCTCCTGCATCTGGCTGGCTTGCGAAAGAGCCTCGGCGATTTTGAGCGGGTTGATCATGGTTTGTTCTCCTGCGGGCGTCTATGCGCGGCCGACTGCACTGTATCTATTGTCTACCTGCCTGCGCGTCTCTACTACTTTGCGCGCGGGCGGTTATTTCTGGCGCAGGTCGACGACGCTTCGCACCTCAGCGTTGAAGATTTCTTTGGCGCGCTGAACCAGTGGGTGGGCGAGGGCTTCCTCTTGAATGCTTCCGGCGAGCGGCGCCGCTGCTGCCGCGGCGGCTGCGGCCGCAGTGCCTTCGCCCGGAACCACCATGAAGCGCGCCGGCGCACCCAGGCGCTGCAGCTCGTTGCGGATGATCTTTTCAGCGGCGGCGTTGACGGTGAGGCTGAGCATTTTTTTGCCGACGCCGGGCACGGAGATGCGCAGACTTGCGCCTTCGAGCTTCCACTCGGCTGCGCCCAGGAGCTGAGCGGCGGAGGCGTGGCCGCCCTCAACCAGCGCAACACCGACGGCGTGTCGCAGCGTGTCGACAGAGGGTGCTGTAGCCGAGGTAACTTCTTGCGAGGGAACTGCTGGCGATGGAGCGGGCGCCGAGGAAATTGCGGTCGCGGCTTGCGGCTGCTCGACTTGGGTTTCAGGAGCGATGGCCAGTGCGCCTTCAGTCAATGTGGCCGTTGACGCGTAGCCAACGGCGGGCGCAGAAGCGGCCGGAAAGGGAACCGTCTGACGATGCGCGATAGGCTCAGGCGCGGGTTGGGCCGCGGGTCTGGTTTCAGGCTGCGCAGTGGGAGCCTGCGCGGCAACGGGGGCCGCGACTGCGCTCATCTTTGAACCCGAAGAACCTGAACCCGAAGAACCGGAGCCGGACGAACTCCACGCATCGGTTGAGAAGGGCGAGCCTCCAGTTGAAAAAGGAGAGAGCGACGGAGCGGGCTTTGGCGCAGGCGTCGCTTGCGGTGTGAGACGGGATGGGCTGGCCGAGCGGGGCGCGGCTGGCGCGGGGGTTGAACGTACGCCTCCGCCCGCAGATGCGCCGCTGAGCAGTTCCTCAATGGGCAACAGGCGCTGCGCGTGAATCAGCTTGAGCAGGCCGAGTTCGAGATGAAAGCGCTGCTCCTGGCGATAGTTGAGATCGTCGAAGGTGCGCAGAACGATCTGCAGATTGCGAGTCAGCTCCTCCTCAGTAAAAAGCATGGCGGTGCGCGCGGCGCGGGCGCGCTCGTCGGCGGAGATCTGGAGCAACTGGGTTTGCTCTCCGCCGATTTTGGCCATGAGCGTGTTGCGGAGGTAGCGGGACATTTGCCGGGCGAGCGAGGAGGGACTGTGGCCGGCATTGACCAGCACGCTTAGCTGCTCCATAAGCTGGGCGCTCTGGCCCTGCGCCACTGCCTCAAGCAGGCGCTCGAAGACGGCGTTGGGAACCGAGCCCATCAGCTCACGGATTTGCTCGGTGGAAAGAACGGGGCGCGCGTCTTCAACTGGAGCGGAGGCGATGGCCTGGTCCATTATGGAAAGCGCATCGCGCATGGAGCCGTCGCCGGCCTCGGCCAGCAGGGCCAGGGCGGCGTCTTCCGCGGTGACCTCTTCCTTTTGAGCAATCCCTTTCAGCTCGGAGAGAATGTCGTCGAATTTGACGGCGTGAAAGCTGAAGTGCTGGCAGCGGGAACGGATGGTCTGGGGAATGTTCTCCGGCTCGGTGGTGGCCATCATGAAGATCACGTGTGCCGGAGGCTCTTCAAGTGTCTTGAGTAGGGCGTTGAAGGCCGCATCGGTGATCTGGTGGGCTTCGTCGAGGATGTAGATCTTGTAGCGGTCTCGTGAGGGCGCGTAGCGGGCAGCGTCGCGCAGCTCGCGAATCTCGTCAATGCCGCGATTGGTGGCTGCGTCGATCTCGATCACGTCGACGGCATTTCCCTGGCGAATCTCAATGCAGGAATCGCAGACGCCGCATGGCTCGGGGGTGGGGCGGGCTTCAGTACCCACCTCCGTACGGCAGTTGAGCGCCATGGCCAGGATGCGGGCAATGGTGGTCTTGCCGATGCCGCGATGGCCGGAGAAGATGTAGCCGTGGGCGATGCGGTTCTGCTCGAGGGCATTGAGCAGGGTGCGGGTGACATGATCCTGACCGGCCACGTCGGCAAAGCGCTGCGGACGATATTTTCTGGCCAGAACCTGGTAACCCATGGGGGAGATCGCTCCTTTGAAAGCTGGCCTGACCGGCAGGCTCTAAGGGCGATTGTATCGTTCCGGGGTGGGAGGGATGTGTGCGGATTTCATGGAACAGGGATTAGGGAGCAGGGATTAGGGAACATGGATCAGGGAACAGCGAGTTGGCTGCAGGGATGACGGCTTCCGCTAGATCAAGACTCTTTGAGGCGCGACGCTCACTGCGCATAACAAGCGCTTGCGCGCAGCAGATACCGATCCTGCGTAAACAGGGACGGTGCGGGCGCAGGGCTGAGCATTTGCCTCAGTCGCTGGTCTTACGCGTCGGCCTTGGGGGCGCCTGTGTCGATGGTGTGCAATTCCTTGCCGGGCTTGAAGCGGACCGCTTTGCCGGGCGCGATGCTGACCTCGGTTCCTGTGCGGGGATTGCGGCCGATTCCGGTTTTGCGGGCGCGGACGCTAAAGACGCCAAACCCGCGCAGTTCGATGCGCTCACCGGCTGCCAGAGCTTGCTTGAGGCCCTCGAAGACCGTATCCACTGCGGCTTCGGCCTTGGTGCGCGGCAAACCCGTGCGCTCGATGACGTGATGGACGATGTCCTGCTTAATCAATGGGGTAACCTCGCTTGCGCGACTGGTATTGACTTTACTACGAGTTCCGGTGGAGATGCTAGAGATTTTGGAGCCAATTCGGGGGGAGTGGATTGCCGGGCGGTCGATTTTTTTGTGAAGAACGGCAGCTTGAGGTGGTTCGAGGCGGCGGTCGAAGGGGTTTCGGGCGGGTTTTCCAATTGTCAATGCTCTGACAGTTTGCGTAAGATGGGCTTTCGGTTTTAAGCCTAAGATGGGCTTTGTTGCGGATGTGCGAGTTCGCGTCCGGCACTGGAGGGTCATGTCGATTCAGAGCGATCGTTGGATAAGGGAACAGGCCGTGAATCACGGCATGATTGAGCCCTTTAGCGAGAAGCAGGTGGCTTCTGGCGTGATTTCGTACGGGCTTTCGTCTTATGGCTACGATCTGCGGGTGTCAGACGAATTCAAGATATTTACCAATGTCAATAGCGCGATTATCGATCCTAAAAACTTCGACGAACGCTCGTTTGTTTCCGTTCAAGCTCCGTCTGTGATCATTCCGCCCAACTCGTTTGCGTTGGCGCGGTCGGTTGAATACTTTCGCATTCCCAGAGATGTACTAACCATCTGTGTTGGAAAATCGACCTACGCGCGTTGCGGCATCATCGTGAACGTAACGCCGTTCGAGCCGGAATGGGAGGGATTTGTGACCCTCGAGATTTCAAATACCACTCCTCTGCCGGCCAGGGTCTATGCCAATGAAGGCCTTTGCCAGATTTTGTTCTTCCAATCGAATGAGCCGTGCGAAGTCAGCTACGCCGACCGCAAGGGCAAATACCAAAAACAGCAGGGAATCGTGCTACCCAAACTCTAACGGTTTCATCGCCGATTCTTCGGGGGCTGAAATTCCGAGTTGAGCGATTGCCTGCGCCAATTGTGAGCGCATTGCTGTATTTGAGCAGCCGAGTTCTGCGCAAAGCATTTCTCCCCATGCTGTGTAGTGGCTGAACCGTTGCCAGGTTGCCGTTCCCTGCTGGCCTCATCAACGACGCCACCTCGACACACTTGAATCTTGAGGAGCGATGCGTCCGGGCCAAGGGGGCAAGATGTCTGGGATTCGTCATCCTGAGCAGATCGGTATCGGCATGGTGGCAGATGAGCCGATTCGTCTTGCCGGACTGGCAAGCATCTTCGACCAGGCGCGGCTTCCATCTCAAGCCAGGCTGGTTCCTGTGGCGGGCAAGCTGCGGGAACTGCTGCAACAGCCGGTGCTGAAATACCTTCTGATCGACGCACAATCCTACATAAGTGCATTGAAGACCCTGGATACGGTTCGCCGGGCGCGCCCCGATATGCGCCTGATTGTGATTTGGCCGGCGGCGACCGATGAGCAGGTGATGAAGTCGATCGTGTGTGGCGCCAGGGCTTATCTGGATGTGAGCGACAGCCCGGACACGGTTCGCAAGGCCGTTGAAGTGGTAACCGAGGGGTCAATCTGGGCGAGGCGGCGATTGCTTTCGCAGCTCATCGACAGGCTGCTGGTTGCTCCCGAGCCCACAGCGGCGATTGCGGAGCCGCGGCTGACGGCGCGTGAGCACCAGGTTCTGGAGCTGATTCTCAAGGCCCGCTCGAACCGCGAGATTGCGCGGCAGCTGGGAATTGAGGAGCGTACAGTGCGGGCTCACCTGGCGAGGCTAATGCGCAAGGCGGGTGTGGATAACCGCATCAAGCTGTCGATGTCAGTGCTGGGTAACTTGCTGATAAAGAAAGATGGCGAGGGCAAAGGACAGACAGCGGAGCGGGTCCGGAAGTGATTAACTAACTAGTAAATAACATACGTTACTAAAGGCCACAACCTCTAAGTACTCTTGTGTCACTAGGCTGTTTTCCACAAAGATGTTCACAGAAACAACGCAGATCTGGGGAAAGGAGTTCCCAGGCGGCATGTTTCACATGATGCCTGGGAACTCCTCTTTTTTTGATTCGATCACAAGCGTAGGTCTTCGCCCTCCTTCTTCCAATCCAACCCAACAGCCGGTTCAAGCATCGATATCTGGGGTGTATCAACCCCGGCGCGACGCATGTGAGAGATCGCTCTGCGGTTGAATCGGCCTGAGCGCTTGATGGCGAAGAATGTGCTCCCGCTGGATGGGGTGCGTCAAATCCTCATCGGGATGCTGTAGGCTGATTCAGGTAAATGTGCTTTTGCACGGTCGATCTGGCGCAACCTATGCGCGTTAAATCCGTTTGCATCATTGCGGGTTCCCGGATTGCCGCTTGATCAAAACTCGATCCGTCATTCCCAGGGGATCGCGAATTGAAAGGACATGGAAATGAAAAAGATTCTTGCTTCAATCTGCTTGTTTTTCCTGGTCAGCTCCACTGCATTTGCAGCCGCATCGCGGGAGGAACTGCAGGCCCGGATAGACGCATCGAAGACGGTGCTGGATGAGATTCTGGCGGCGAAGGACAAGAGCATTCCCCTGAACATTCTTGAGCAGGCGACATGCGTGGGCGTGGTTCCGGGGCTGCTGAAGGGCGCATTTGTGTTTGGCGGCCAGTATGGGCAGGGCGTGGTTACTTGCCGCACCGGGCATGGCTGGAGCGCGCCAGTGTTTATCCGCATGGCGGGCGGATCGTTCGGATTCCAGATTGGCGGCCAGTCGACTGAC
>CAYZVG010000070.1:0-10873 GCA_964481595.1 uncultured Occallatibacter sp.
CAACTATTCGCAAATATCTATGGACAGGTGCGGCCTTTTTCATAGAAGAATGACAACCGCAGTTATCTTATGAGCAGTTGTCTTATGAACTTCGATATTGGCCAGGAGTTATACTTGATCCGCGATTGAAACGGATGGCGAACGATGCGGAGATGGGCGTTTCTGTTGCTTTTAGCGGGTTTGGCCTGGCCGGCGCGCGCGGCTACGGGCGTGAGCGTGGCGTACGTGGATCAACTGCTGGCCAAAACCCATAAACTGCCGGACAAGAAGGTAGCCCACAAAATCGACGGCCTGGAACTGACCGAGAGGGTGAGCTATGCGCGGCTGGCCCGATGGAAGGCGATGTTTCCCGGACCGGAGAGCCAGGGGGCGCTGATCAAACTGGCCGATGCCGCCGCATTCCTCAGTCCGGCCGTGAACGATATTCCTGACCGGCCCAAGCCCGACCGCGAAGAGCAGAAGCAGATCCTGATGAAGGCGCTGGACTACACGGTGGACACGCTTCATCGGCTGCCAAATTTTACGGCGACGCGGCGGACCAGGAGTTTCGAAGGCCAGGCACCTTCGCCGGCAGACAAGACCATTATGGGTATGATCCTCGGACCGCGCGAGGCGGATGACACAGCGAGCGCCAATAACGGAGACGACGACTTTAGGCGTTTGACAGCCGTGGAGAGCTGGAACCAAACGGTGACTTACCGCGATGGCGCGGAGGTAGTGGAGAACGGTCAAGCACTTACGGCTGAGGCACCCATTGGACTTGCATCGTCAGGCGAGTTTGGGCCGATTTTAAATGTGGTTCTCTCCGACGCCATGCAAGGCAAGTTGCTCTGGGACCATTGGGAGCGGGGCGCGAATGGCGACTTCGGTGTGTTCAGCTACACGGTGCCGCAGGAGCACTCGCACTATCGTGTGGGGCGGCGCGGCTTTCTTGAAACCGAGGGCCATTTCCCCGCATACCACGGAGAGATCGGCATCGATCCGGCGACGGGGAGCATCCTGCGCATCTCGATGGATGCAGACTTCGGCCCGAATTCAGCGGCCAAGGTGAGCTCGATCCAGGTGGAATACGGGTCGGTCAAGATTGGTGGAAGCAGCTACATTTGCCCTTTGTGGAGCGTGGTGCGCTACAAATCCGCGGCTGCTGTCGAGGAATCGGGCACCATCTCCATCACAACGCACAAAACGTACGCGACGAATGTGAACGACGTGGTGTTTACCGACTATCACCTATTCCGTTCGGAGTCGCGCATTTTGCCCGTGGTGGATACAAGCGGCAACAGCGGCGCGCCGGCGGCGACTCCGGTTCAGGCACCGACACCTGAACCCAAGTAGAGGCAGGCACTGGCGGAAGAGATTTGCCAGTGGAGTTGCGGAGCACGGTGAGGAGTGAGCTTGCGCCGGGCACTGCGGAGGCGCGAGGCCGGGTTGTAGGATGTGCACGTGGAGTTTTCACAACAAAATGGAGCTTGGAACGATGGCGATCAAGAGCGTGGCGGCAAGATGGAGAGCGGGAATTTGCGGAGTGGTACTGGCGGGATTGGTGGCGGGAGCGATGGCCGGGTTGACGGCCGGTTCCCTGCCCGCTCGAGCGCAGATGCTGGAGCCGACGCCGCAATCGAATGTGCCGAATCCTCTGACCGACACGACCGTCAATCCCGGCAAGATGCTGCTGTACGACCTGGAAGCGCGCTTTGCCAAGGACGTGGCCGAGCGCGGCGGAGCGGCATTTGCCGATTGGTTTGCGGGCGACGGCGTGGCGCTGGGCAACGGCGCGGCACCGTTGATTGGCAAGGTGGCCGTGGCCAAGGGGGCCAACTGGTCGCCAAAGGATTACCAGCTCTCGTGGACGCCGACCGACGCGCTGATGGGGCCTAGCGGCGATATGGGCTACACCTGGGGGCACTACGAGGGGCGCAGCAAGGATGCGAACGGAAATCCTGTGCTGACCAGCGGACGGTACATCACCATGTGGCGCAGAGAGCCGGATGGCAAATGGAAAGTGGTGCTGGACGCGGGGGCGAACGAACCGGCCGCTTCCGGTGACTGCTGCAAGCTGCCGACTGTTCATTGAGCTGTTTTTGGCGGAGCCGAAGAGCGGCGCTCGATGAGTGAGCTAGGGGCTGTCTCTAGAGTTCTTTGTAGAATGCGCGAAAGAGCAACCGCAGATTCTTCGCTCACCACCCCCAAACTGAAGAACGTTTGGGGCCCGTTCGTTCAGAATGACAGTCTCAGTCTTGTCATGAATCTTAGAAACCGGCCGGACAGAGTGCTGAGAATTCCAGCAAATAGTAACGCGTTCGAGGGTACCGCGAGTAACCTCGGATTGAATCCATAGTCCAAATTAATGAAGTACTTGTGTGGCATCTCGTTTTGCACAACTTTGGCCAATTTGTGTGAGAGTCAATCGGCTCCCCATGCTGGATACTTACTTTATCTGCGTGTAACTTATGGCCTCAATGCAAGGCGCGAAGATCTTTGAGAACCGGGAGGGCTTCCCGCGTTCCGAAGCAACTATCTTCGATCGAAATCCCGATCCGGCGCTGGACGAGCTCGTTGAGCTTGCCGCGGTGTTGTGCGGCGCGGAGTACGGGTACATAGGCTGGATGGACTACCACCGTCTCTGGTTCAAAGCGCGGTATGGGTTTAAAGGCGTGGAGCAGACGCGCACCACGACAGCATGTCACTGGATGCTGGAGACCGGCGCACCGATGCTGATTGCGAACGCAGGCGAGGACCGGCGCTTTCTTCCCCAGGGGATACCGCTGGCCGGCGGCAAGCCCTGCCTGTCATACGCGGGCACGCCGCTGATTACCGGCGCGCAGCAGATTGTGGGCAGCATGGCGGTGCTGTCAACAAAAGCCGGCCAGTTCAAAGAGGAGCATCTGACGCTGCTGGAGATACTGGGCCGGCAGGCGGTAACGCGGCTGGAGCTGTATAGCCGGATTCGTCTGCAAGAACAGGCGCAACGCTCGCGGCAACGCACGGAACGCGCGCTGGCCATTGAACGATGTTTCGTAGCGGCGACGCTCGATTCAATTCCAGCGCTGGTAGCCGTGCTGGACACTGCGGGCAGAATGGTGCGCATGAATCAGGCGTGCGCGCAGTTGACCGGGCTCTCACTGGGCGAGACGATTGGTCGGCCGTTTGTCGACGAGATTCTGGAACCGCACGACCGGGAGTGGGCGGCAGTAAAGCTGCGCGAAGCAACGGCGGGACAGGACTCAGGCCCGCACGAAACGGCGTGGCGCGCCGAGGGCGAAGGATCGCGGCGGGTGAGCTGGACGCTGGGGCCGCTGAAAGGGCCGAACGGCGAGATCCAATATGTGATTGTGAGCGGGCAGGACGTGACCGAACAGCGCGAGATGAAGGCGGCGCTGCTTTCAAGCGAGGCGCGCTATCGCGAAGTGGTGGAGAACTCGCTGGGGTTTGTGTTTACCTGCTCGATGGAGGGACGGCTCACCTCACTGAACGGATTCACAGCGGAGACGCTGGGCTATGGGACCGACGCACTGGTGGGACGATCGGTGACGGAGCTGATGGATGCGAGCGGCACGGCGGCCTTCCTGGAATGCCTGAACACACTGACAACGATGGACGAGTGGCAGGGCGCGTTGCCCTTGCGCCGCAGCGACGGAGTTTACCGGCGCATTGCGTTCCGCAGCCGCCGCATGCAGATGCCGGGCGGCCGGCCGTTCATTCTGAATCACGGCATGGACGTGACCGAGCAGTACGAGGCGGAGCAGGCGCTGCACCTGGCCACGCGGCAGCGCGAACTGATTCTGGAATCGGTGGGCGACGGAATTTACGGCATCGATCTGGATGGCAGGCTGACCTTTATTAACCAGGCCGGCGCGAGCGCGCTTGGCTACCTGCCGGAGGAGCTGGCCGGGCGCGACGTACACGAGATGCTCCACCACAGCCACGCGGACGGAACGCCCTACTCGAAGTCAACGAACCCGATCTTGCAGGCGCTGCGCAGAGGCGAGTCGATCCGCATGCGCGACGAGATCTTCTGGCGGCAGGATGGAACCGGAATTCCGGTGGAGTACAGCGCGAATCCCCTGCTGGATCATGGACAGATCTCGGGCATGGTGGTTGCGTTCCAGAACGTGACAGAACGGCGCAAGCTGGAACGGATGAAAGACGAGTTTATTTCAACGGTGAGCCACGAGTTGCGCACGCCGCTCACATCGCTGCGCGCATCGCTTGGTTTGATTGCCTCAGGCTCGCTGGACAAGCGTCCGGAGAAGCAGCGCCAGATGATCGAGATGGCGATTGGCAACAGCGACAGGCTGATCCGGCTGGTGAACGACATACTGGATTTCGACAGCGTGGAGAAGGGCCGGTTGCCGCTGCACCGCAGGCCTGTAGAAGCGGTGGACATGATGCGGCGCGCGGCGGACGTAGCTCACAAAGCGGCGGCACAAGCGCGCATTGGCTTTAAGGTTCATGCCGCGCCGGGAACTGTTGTGTTTGCCGATGAGGATCGCGTGCTGCAGGTGCTGAACGAGCTGGTGAACAACGCAATCCGATTCTCTCCGCACGATACGACGATTCTGCTGGCAGCACAGCATGTGCCGGCTACCGGCTCGGCAACCGCTTCGCCGGAGCTGGGCGAGGTTTGCTTTATCGTCGAGGACCAGGGGCAAGGAATCGCGCCGGAAAAGCTGGAACGGATCTTCGAGCGGTTCCAGCAGGGAGACGCATCGGATACGCGGCAGTTGGGCGGAACCGGACTGGGACTGGCGCTTTGCCGCAGCATCGTGGAACAGCACGGGGGACGCATCTGGGCCGAGAGTGTTCCGCAGCGCGGAAGCAGATTCCTGTTTACGCTGCCGGCGGCATCGGTCAGGTAGTGCGCTCGTTGTGAGCGTGAAATGGCGCTTGCCCGCCCAAGGCAAACGCATTTGAAAATGTCCTAGTGGAGATCGTTCGGACAAACGGCCTTCAGGCTGTCTTTTGGAGGGAGCAGGGGCATTGATGCCCCTGAAAACCTGTTGAACGGGAAACGGCTTTAGCCCCGGGTTTTTCAGCGTAAAGCGACGCAATGCCCGCGCCTGAAGGCGGGCGTATTCGCCGCCCACATCAGGGGCATAAATGCCCCTGCTCCCTCCTCGCAAACCCCAAACAACAGAGCGCAGTCAGCGAAGTTTCCAAATGCGATTGCTCTATTTGCCCTCCAGTCTTTAGCTCCCCTTTACAGATCTGCATGAGACAATGCTCTCGGCGGCCCTTCCCCCCAATCCATCTCCGGCCGCACACACAAGGACAGATGGCTCTTTCGACACGCGCACTGAATCTTCTGTTTGGCAGGCCACTGGCAACCAGCGAAGAACGGGCGGAGCACATTGGCCCCGTCGCCGGTATTCCCGTGTTTGGCCTGGACGCTCTGAGCTCTGCCGCATACGGCCCCGAGGCCGCGCTGACGCTGCTGATTCCGCTGGGCGTGCTGGGCGTTCACTACATTGTGCCGGTGAGCGCGGCCATTGTGGCGCTGCTGGCGATTGTTTATGTGAGCTACCGGCAGACGATTGAAGCGTATCCGCAGGGCGGCGGCTCGTACACGGTGGCCAGCGAGAACCTGGGCGAGGGCGCGGGGCTGCTGGCTGCCGCGGCGCTGATGATCGACTACGTGCTGACCGCGGCGGTGGGCATCAGCGCCGGAGTGGGCGCTCTGATTTCTGCCGCGCCCAGCCTGCAGCCTTACACGCTCGAACTTTGCCTGGGCGTGCTGGCGATTCTGACGATCGTGAATATGCGCGGAGTGCACGACACGGGCGTGGTGTTCATGATTCCCACATATCTATTCGCGGGCACGCTGCTGATTGTGATCGCGGTGGGCACGGTGCATGTATTGAGCGCAGGCGGGCATCCGCATCCTGTGACCGCGCTGCCGGCGCTGCCGGCGGCCAGCGCGACGGTGAGCTTGTGGCTGATGATGAAAGTGTTCGCCTCAGGCTGCACCGCCATGACCGGCGTTGAAGCAGTGAGCAATGGAGTAATGGCTTTCCGCGAGCCGACGCGCAAGAATGCGAAAACGACGCTCACAATTATCATCGTGCTGCTGGCGGTTCTGCTGTCGGGCATTGCGCTGCTGTGCCGCGCGTATGGCATTGCGGCCACCAATCCAGAGGGCGCGGGATACGAAAGCGTGTTGTCGATGCTGACGCGCGCGGTGATGGGGCACGGCGCGTTCTACTACGTCACCATTGGCTCTGTGCTGCTGGTTCTTGCGCTCTCAGCCAATACGGCGTTTGCTGACTTTCCGCGTCTGACGCGCGCGATTGCCAACGACAACTACATGCCGCATGTGTTTCTGCTGCGGGGCAGACGGCTGCTCTACTCGTGGGGAATCTACGTGCTGGTGGCGCTGACGGCGCTGCTGCTGATTGTTTTTGGCGGCGTTACCGACAGGCTGATTCCGCTGTTTGCGGTGGGCGCATTTATGGCGTTTACGCTGTCGCAGGCGGGCATGGTGATGCACTGGAAGCGCCAGGGCAACGCGCCAATGCGCATGTTCATCAATGGATTGGGCGCGGCGGCCACGGGCGTAACCGCGCTGGTGGTGCTGGTGGCAAAATTCGCGCAGGGCGCGTGGATCACGGCGCTGCTGATTGCCATCATGATTATTTTCATGCGCTCCGTCAATCGCCATTACCGCGAGGTTGCGCGCGAAGTGGATCTGGACCGGCCGATTGTTCCTGCCGAGATTCAGGAACCGATTGTGGTGCTGCCTATCGACCGCTGGAGCCGCATTTCAGAAAAGGCGCTCTCGTTTGCGCTTTCAATGTCGAACGATATTCGCTGCATTCACGTGGTGACGACGGAAGAAAACGACAAGTTTTGCGACGCGTGGGAGACGGATATTGCCGCACCGCTGCGCGCGGCGGGACGATGCATTCCAAAGCTGGTGACAATCCAGTCGCCCTTCCGCTACGTGCTGTTGCCGGTGATTAACTACGTGCTTGAGGTGGAGAGCCAGACCGAGTTGAGGAAGATCTGCGTGCTGGTTCCCGAGCTGGTGGTGCGCCACTGGTGGGAGAATCTGCTGCACAACCGGCGCGGCGACCTGCTGAAGGTGATGCTGCTGATGCGGGGGAACCGGCGCATTATTGTGATCAACATTCCGTGGTACCTGGATCGAGGTTGAGCCATGTTTGAGCAGGTGCCGTTTCGCGGAAGGGTTGCGGACCGGTTAACCTAGAGTGAGTCAGTTGGTTTTCCGCAACTGGCCCGAATGGCTTCATGACACGATATCGCACGCGGTTTACTTTGAAAAGCCGGCATCACAACAAGTGGCTGGTACTGATTGCGGCTTACAAGTTCGCGCAGGCGATTCTGTTTTTGCTGATCGGCCTGGGCGCCCGCCATCTGCTGCACAAGGATGTGGGCGATGAGCTGGGGGCGCTGGCCGACCATCTGCGCTTCAACCCCGAATCGAAGTTTATCAACTTCATCCTGGACAAGGCATCGCTCTTGAACGATCCCCTTTTGCGGCGGATCGGTCTGGTGGCGTTCAGCTATTCCGCGCTGAGCATGGCCGAGGGCATTGGGCTCTATCGTGAAAAGGCGTGGGGCGAGTATCTGACGCTGGCGATTACGGCTTCGTTTCTACCATGGGAGATCTACGAGATTTTTCTGCGGCAGACACCGATCCGTTTTGGATTGCTGGCGGTGAACCTGATGGTGTTTCTCTATCTGCTGAAAATGGTGGTGGAGAACATGGGACATCGCAAGAGCGGGCGGAAGTAGGTCCGCCGACGCTACGGAATCAGGCCGACGCGCTTTTCAATTTCAATGTAACGCGGGTCGGAGCGGATTTCGTCGAAGAACGGATCGTAGCGGAGATAGAGCACCTGCCCTTCATGCAGGTCAGTGGACCGGTTGAGCTGCACAATGGCGTTATCTGAGTCGTGAAGCAGCGCGTAAGCGATAGCCACCTGATAGGCCTGGGCCTTCATAGCGATCATCTGCTTAATGTGGCCGAGAGCTTCAGCCTTGTTGTTGGAGCAGGCAGCGGCATAGGCGAGCACAGCCTGCGTGGGCGAAACCGTGGGATAGGTCTTCTGGAGCCAGTCGGCCTGAATGTGCGCCGTGGCGCAATCGTGCTGCTGGACGCTCATGACCACATTGAGAGCGTGCGCGCCGAAGAAGTTTGAGTTGATCTGCATCATGCGGGCGATGACGCGTTTCTGACCGGCGAAATCGCGCTCAAAGTTATAGGTAAAGAACTCGTTGAAGGGCAGCGATACCGAGAGCGGGTCCTGCTCTGTGGCCATACGGAACTGCTCATGGGCCTCAGCGAATCGCCCGCGGGTAGTAAGCGAAGAGGCGTAGCTGCTGCGCGCATTCGAGGATGAACCAAGCTCGATGGCGCGGCGATACTCCTCATCCGCTTTGGGCCAATCAAAGTCCCACCCGTAATCCACACTGGCGAGGGTGGCATAGGCATCGCCCAGATTAGGGTCGAGTTCGATAGCTTTCTCGGCAGCCTGGCGAATGCGCGGCATTGCGTCCTGCAAATTGATGACCGAAAAAACTACCGCGGCATATTCCGCTTTGCCGATGCCAAGATAAGCGCGCGCAAAGTACGGATCTTCAACGGTGGCCTGCTGAAAGAGCTGGATGGCCTTCAGATACGACTGCGGTGTCTCCAGATTGTACTGATAGATGGCCTGCAGATAGAGGTCGTGGGCCTTGGGGCTGGTGGTGGCCAAGTGAACGGCGGGCGGCGGAGGTCCACCGCCGCGAATCTGGCGAATGGCGGTGGCGATGGAACCGGCCACGTCCTGCTGGATAGAGAGCAGATCGTTGGCTTGTGCATCATAGGCGTGCGACCAGAGATGATAACCGTCGGAGGTGCGGTTCAACTGCGCGGTGATGCGGACCCGATCTCCCTGCCGTGTGAAGCTGCCTTCCAGCACCGCATCCACGCTTAACTCGCGGCCAATCTGGCGCACATCTTCCGGTTTGTCTCTAAAGGCATAAGCCGAGGTGCGGGCCACCACGCGCAGATCGCGCCACTGGGCAAGATCGTTGGTGAGCTCCTCAGTCAATCCATCGGCGAGATACTCGTCCTGGCGGCCTGCCGAGTAGTTCTGAAATGGCAGCACAACGATGGCATTGATGGGCTGGCTGGCTTGCGCGCGCAGGCGATAACGAATGATGAAGAAGCCGGCAATGGCGAGGGCCGCAATGGCCGCGGCAATGAGCACGAGCGTGAGGCGGGAGAATCTGCGCCGCGGCGCGGCATCGGGCTCAGCAGGCGCGGAGATGATCTCAAGCGCCGCAGCCGGCTCACGGAACTCGAAGGTTGCCACATAGCTGCGCGGGGGAAAGTCGATGACGATGGGATCGTGACGGCCTTCTTCAGCGTAGTACTCCCTTAGCCGCTGGCGCAGGCGGCTGACCTCGGTACGCACCTGGGATTCAATGCGCGGATCGAAGCTGGTAGGTCTCTGAAAGACCTCAAGGCCGATTGCATATTCGCTGATCTTGGCGGCATCGCCGGCGAGCGTGTGCGCAACGAGGTATTCGAGCAACTGGCCGCGGCGGCTGGCGGAAGAAAATTGCCGCGAAGAGAGAAGACGGCCAAGGTAAGCGCGAATATCGTGTGCTCGCGAATCGGGAATGCTGGGGGAAGTCTGGCTTTCTGGAATGCCCGGCATTGTCGGCCTTTTGCTCGGATACTGAATGATCTTAGCACGGGCTAAACCAGGATTTGGACGCCGGTCGTAAGGAGATTTTCCGGGCATGGGGAAGCGGCTCCATGCGGCAAGGATGAAAAGCAGGCCAAACGGGGGAGGGCCTTAGGGCGTATCTACATACACCCTTGAGTGGAAAGAAAGAGGGTCTCGCTTGACGGCTCAACCCTCCGCGGACGGGCAACGGTGGCAACTGCGGCAGGGGCAGTTCTACTTGAAGGCGAAGTAGAAACCGACCGCGCTCATGGCTGCGCCGGGAACAAAGAGCATGGTGCCGTACTTATCTTTGAGCGAAGTGTTCTTGGTTGGATAGGAGTAGAAGTAAGCTCCCAAAGCCATGGGCGCGATACCCGCGATGCCGAGTATCAACATGCCGGGCCTCTTGACCCGCTTGGTGGTGGACTTGGGAGCGGAGGTGAGCGAGGAGCCATCCTGAACGGCCGCGGCAACGGCGGGATCGAGCGAAGCGGGCGCTTCAGCCATGGCTACTTCCGGCGCGGCGGGGAGCGAATCGATGTTGAGCCGGGAGCTACTGGAGAATCCGGCAGGCTGCGCTGTGGGAACGGCCGGGGCAAGCGCCGCGGCACTGAGGGCGGAGGCGGGTTGGCTGGGAGCGGTGGACGACAAATCTAAACCGCTGGCAAAGGCCTGGGTTGAGAGCATGCCGACGAGCGCTCCGACAACGGCGCAACGGCCCATGTTGAGAACCTGCACACGGATAGTGGAAAGGTTTTTCATCATTCCTCCTGAGGTGGACTCTTTTGGATTTCGGCGGCAGACAGGCTTCTTGGGGACTGCGAAGGGAAGATCAACCGGACTGGCCGTCGTTGATGTGAGATTTGCCGAGGGGCGGCGGCAATGGAAGCCTCAACAGGTCACTGTAACGTTACAAAGCTGGTCTGGCTTTTTTGTTATGAGGCACTTGTGCCATTTGGGGCAGTGGCTCTTTTTGCGGCGCGGCTTGGGCTAGGGTGTATCGAGGTTCCAAAGACGGGGCTAAAGAACGTTGGAACGCTCTGCACTGGGGGTGGGTATATGGATTGGAGGGCGGGGCTGCGGCTCTGTTTTCGCTTTATATTCGCTTTATCATGAAGCGATGCGGCTGTCTAGCCCAGGAATCGAAGTCGTCAACACAAGATGTTGTGGTTGGGCGAATCGAGTCGTCC
>CAYZVG010000071.1:0-10868 GCA_964481595.1 uncultured Occallatibacter sp.
AGATCGCGGTCCCAGCCCTCCGGCTTCTGAAAGGCGGTAAAGATCTGGTCCGCTACTCCAAGTCCGCCAACGTCAAGACTGGACCGTACCACACCCGTGGAAACAAGAGAGGAAATCTCTCTCTGACTTTTCAGATGTTGCGCATGCGGGGCCGCGGGAAAGATAGTGAGAACGGCGTATCCATCTGACGTGTGAATCACGCCGGTGATCTGTCCGGCATGAATTGCACTCACCGCACTCCGCACGTCCGGCTCTAACTGGACGAGGTTCATCCGTCCAAGGTACCCGCCGTCGTCCGCCGTAATATCAATGGAATTCTCCTTTGCCAGCACGCCAAAGTCAGTGCCTGCCTTGAATTCCTTGATGACCTTCTCGGCCTGCTCAGCGGTTGCTGTAACAATCATTCCCAATTCCAGGCTTGAGGAGTTACTTACCTGCTGCGCGCGCAGTGAAGTCAGCACTCCGGTTGTCACGATAAGAAGTAGCGCAATTGCAAATATCGGACCGGTCTGTTTTGTTCGCCGGCCTTGGTTTCTTTCATTTGACATTTGTTCCTCTGCATGTCGGGTATAGTTAGGCGTGCACTTCGCCTGTTGAAGTGATACAGACGCGTAACGGCGCATGAATCGCGCCCGAACGGCCATTCAGAGCCCGCTCTCTGGAATAGAAGAAGCTACGGGCATCAAAGACGTTAAGAAAAGTCTCGTGGTTATTCCTGAGATCTTGCGCACAGACCCGTATACGCGCGCCACTCAGGGTTCCGGCGCGCGGTTCGGCCGCGACTTACGGGATTGCATGCGGCCGCACTGCGCACTGGCCGCTACAGTAGTTGCTGAAATCTATTCGCAAACTGCACTTAGCTATTGAGTAATAGCCGGTTGTCATTATCGAGTCGCATGCCTGCAATCCATCTCACCAAAGGCTTTGCAGCCCTGGAGCAATTGCGAGCAACGCAATCGGCGCGCGGCTCAGGCTCTCACCAAGCTGCTTCTGTTGGTTTAGGAGATCGGACCTAGACACATCCGTCTGCCCAGACTGATTCTGGCTTTCAACTCGACAACCTTACATTTCATAAACGCACGCAAGAAATTACTGAATTTTCACAGAATCTCAGGTGGAAATCTTTTCGCCCAGCCTCGGCATCTGCCTGAAAAACTGCAAATTGGTTTCAATCTCAGTGCGTGCGGCGAACACGACGTGCCTGTATTTCATTGCTAACCGTAATGCATGTAAAGTGTCTTGTCTTCGGCACATAGTTCATGTTTCCACTCATCCCTTTGACTGAGAAATCGCCCCATTCAAAAGATGAATACATTTTCACAACGACGTTCGAGTTCACGGGTAATTCCTGCAAATTGACGATCATTTTCAGCGAAATTCGACAAATACAGCTTGTATTTCTGCTCATTCTTGAGCAGTTGAGCTGAAGATAAATCCCAATCTCCAAATCCCGCATTGCGAGAGGCTATGACGCGCGATGGCTGCCGTGCCGGTGGGGCGTATGGACGGTCAAGGCATCAGCGCTCTGTTGTTGCCTCTTCCACTGGCTGTGGGTAGACTGGCTGCCGGGATTCCGGCAGTTAAGAATGATTCAGGCAAAGCTCCCAATCGCCGGGCCGCGGCCTTGAGCCGCTCTTGCAACAATAGCTTTCTGTGCTCCTCGCCGGCTGCGTCGCGTTCCCTAATCTATTTCCACAAATCGCTGTAGCCTTCGCTCGCCCGCGGGTAATATCCGTAGGCGATGGGCCGGATGGTTTCAATCCGCGCTGTTATGCTGTCAGTTGTCTATGGAAATCTCCGTCATTCTTGCGCATCCCAGCAGCCAAAGCTTCAATCATGCCATCGCCCATTCTGCCCCCAACAAGCAGACATCCTCGCGGTGGCGGATTACAAAGTGTCGGACGGCCTGTGCCCCGCCTTCCGCTGAACAGACCAGTTCTGCCAGCGCAGCCTCATGAACAACCGCAAGCCGCGCTCAGATATAATTCTCAATCAACAAAACTTTCATTACTTAACCCATAGGACGAGTTAAGTCGGAGGTCCGCGTGAAATGTCCTGTTTCTTGGGCGGTTTTGCTGTTAAGCCTCAATTGTGCTCACAGTCTGGCCGTGGCGCAAACGGCTCCAGTTGGGGCCATGCCTCACCCTTCGCAGGTGCAGACAAGCGGCCAGCAACGGCAGACAACCACGCTCAAGCAGAACCAAATGGCGCCAAGCCGGAAACCGGACCTTCGCGCCGCTGTCGACAAATGGGCGAGGGCCAATGGTTTCAACGCCTCGCGGTCCGATCGGCAGTTACGCCAATGGGCAGAGGAAATCGAAAAGCTATCGAGCCAGGTTACGTTTGAACAAAAGGCCCTGGCCCAGCTTGCTCTTGAACACTACGGAAGCGCAGCACAGCTTTTCAACGCGGCATGTGACCAAGACCGCGAAGAGATAGCCGCCGAGGATGCGCTGGAAAAGACGCTGAAGAAACGGGGGAATGCGCCCCCCGAGGAACAGCAGGCGCTCATCGACAAACTGCAAAGCACGCTGCAGCAGTTTCTCGGCCACTGCGAGATGGCCGCCGGCGTTTATCGGCTCAACCTGCAGTATCACAAGGCTACACAGGTCGTTGAAAACGCCAGTACCACTATCGAGACCGAATACAGAAATCACCCTGACGACAAGAGTTTCTACACAATCCGGCTGGAGGCGATTTGGGATGTGGCCGATTCGCTCTCAGAGGAAGGAGTGGTTGCTCCAGCCGGTGAGAGCCATGCATTGCTGGCTCAATCGGCGAGCGATTTCCAATTGCTGGTGACCGAATATACCGAGTTGGGAGATCGCCTGGCGGTAGCAGGGGCTCGCGATGGTCTTGGAGCCGCATGGATGGACGAGGCTGAGCGCACCAGCGGAGACAAGGCCAACGATCTGCTCGATCGGGCAGTGCAGAAATATCGCAGCGCACTCGATGTCCACACCAAAGACGATCTGCCCGAGCTTTGGGCCGGCACCCAGACTAATCTTGGAATCGCGCTCGACGAAGAGGCGCTGCGGGCCGGCGGAGACAAGGCCGCTGCTCTGCTCGACCAGGCGGTGCAGGCCTATCGCAATGCGCTGGAAGTCTACACCAGAGACAATGTGCCGCAGGACTGGGCCATGGTGCAGAACAATCTTGGAAATGCGCTCGACGATGAAGCAGTGCGGGCCAGCGGAGACAAGGCCGCTGCGCTATTCCAGGAAGCGGTGGAGGCATACCGCGGTGCCCTCGAGGTTCGCACCAAAGCCGATTTGCCTCAGGAATGGGCCACCACGCAGAACAGCCTCGGGATCGTGCTGATGAGAGAGGGTGAGCGGGTGAGCGGAGACAAGGCCATTGTCCTGCTCGATCAGGCGGTGCAGGCACTTCGCGGCGCTTTGGAAGTTCGCACCAAAGGCGAATTGCCCCAGGACTGGGCCATGACACAGAACAACATCGGGATCGCGCTCATGAGGCAAGGCGAGCGGGTGAGCGGGGACAAGACCGTTGCCCTGCTCGATCAAGCCGCACAGGCATATCGCAATGCCCTTGAGGTCTACACCAAAGGCGAGTTTCCCCAGGATTGGGCCATGACGCAAAACAACCTCGGAATTGTACTTGACGATGAGGGCGAGCAGGGCAGCGGGGACAAGGCGTTTGTCCTGCTCGATCAGGCAGTGCAAGCAAATCGCAATGCCCTTCAGGTATACACCAAAGCCGAGCTGCCTCAGGACTGGGCCATGACACAACAAAACCTCGGATGGGTGCTCGCAGAGGAAGGGATTCGGGCCAGCGGAGACAAATCCGCCGCTCTATTCGATCAGGCGGTGCAGGCATATCGCGCCGCCCTCGAGGTTCGTACAAAAGACGCATTGCCTCAGAAATGGGCCGACACGCAGAACAGTCTGGGAGATACACTGCGCGAAGAGGGAGAGCGCTCTGGTGCCGACCGGGCCGCTTCTCTGTTCGATCAGGCGGTGCAGGCGTACCGTAGTGCCCTCGAAGTTCGCACCAAAGCCGCGCTGCCTCAGGACTGGGCAGCAACGCAGAACAATCTGGGCGCTGTGCTCACGGACGAGGCAGAGCGGGCAAGTGGAGACAAGGCCACTGCCCTGTTCGATCAGGCTGCACAGGCGTTGCGCAGTGCCCTCGAGGTTTACACCAAAAACGAGTTGCCGCAGCTTTGGGCCACTGCACAGAACAGCCTGGGCGATGACCTCGTGGAAGAGGCATTGTACGCCACCGGAGATAAATCCACTGCCCTGCTCGATCAGGCCGTACAGGCGTTCCGAAGCGCCCTCGAAGTTCGCACCAAAGACGATATGCCCCAGTTATGGGCTGCTACGCAAGGTAATCTCGGCGTAGCGCTCAGCAACGAGGGAAGACAGGCCAGCGGAGACAAAGCCGTTGCCCTGCTCGATCAGGCAGTGCAAGCATTTCGCAGCACCCTTAAGGTTTACACCAAAGACGATCTGCCCCAGAATTGGGCTGACACGCAAAACAATCTGGCATTGGCACTCGATGATGAGGCAAGAGGCTCTGGCGGTGATAAGGCCGCTGCGCTGTTCGAACAGGCGGTGCAGGCAATGCGCAGCACTCTCGAAGTTCGCACCAAAGCCGATCTGCCCCAGCAATGGGCCGGCACGCAGTTCAATCTCGGACGTATGCTTACTGACGAGGGCAAAGACACGAGCGGAGACAGAGCCGCCGTCCTTTTCGATCAGGCGGCGCAGGCGTACCGCAATGTGTTCGATGTCTACACCAGGGCTAACATGCCCATGATCTGGGCCAGAGCGCAATTATGGCTCGGAATTGCCCTTGAATCCGAGGCGGAGTATGTGAGCGGAGACAAGGCCGCTGCGCTCTATGACCAAGCGGCAACTGCCTTCCTGAACGCGCTCACGGTCTTTACAAAAGCCGATTTTCCCCAAGTTTGGCCTGAAATTCACATGGATATCATGGAAATCGATCTTCGGGCCGCACGCTTTGCAACGTGCCTTCAGACTGCCGAGTTGCTTAAAGAGGCCACTCTGTCGCCCGAACTGATTCCCGTTCGAGATGCCATGGCCCTCGCCTGTGAGTGGGGCACGGGAAACAAGGAGTCCGCGCTGGCAATGGAAAAGACGCTCCTGGCCGAGGCCAGCCAGTCGCGGCCGGATGTCTGGGGTTTCAGCGGAACAATTCAGTTTCTCTCGAACTCGCCGGCCTTTGAAAAGGGCCGGCCCTCGTGGCTCGCGCTGTTCACCGCCTTGCAGAACGGCGACGCAGCCGGCGCGACCGCGGCACTGCATCAGCTTGAGCCGCTCTTGCAGCAGTAGCTTTTTCTATTCCACGCAAGTTACGGCGTGTATCCGCCGGTGACAGGACCGGATGGTTTCAATCCGCGCTGTTATGCTGTCAGTTATCTATGGAAATCTCCGTCATTCTTGCGCATCCCAGCAGCCAAAGCTTCAATCATGCCATCGCCCATTCTGCCTGCAGCGCGCTTCAGCGCAATGGGCATACCGTCTGCTTTCACGATCTCTATGCGGAGGGCTTCGATCCCATGCTGCCCGCTGCCGAGTTAGATACGAAGGGGCAGCCACCCCCTGCTCTGGTCAGTTACTGCGATGAGCTACAGCGCGCAGATGGATTGGTCATCGTTCATCCCAATTGGTGGGGACAGCCCCCGGCTGTCATGAAGGGATGGATCGATCGGGTCTTCCGTGCCGGCGTGGCCTATCGGTTTCAAGAAGGCGATAACGGCGAGGGCGTGCCAATCGGCCTGCTGCGCGCGCAGACGGCGGTCATCTTCAATACCTCGAATACTCCGCCAGAGCGCGAGATGAGGGAGTTTGGCGACCAGCTCGACCGGCTCTGGAAGAAGTGCGTCCTCGAATTTTGCGGCGTCAAGAATATTTACCGGGAGACTTTCGGCATCGTGGTCACCAGCACGCCCCAGCAACGCGCCGATTGGCTGCGCCGAGTGGAAGAAACCATGGATTTGCGTTTCCGTTGCTGATTCCGACCCATTCCGAATGGCGGGCAGCTCATCCTGATTTTTTGGGAATCTTGGTGCTCACACAAGAGTGCGCGGGATGCTACCGACCGCTGCAACCTTCACTCATGTGCGTTTAAATCGGGAATGCCATGCCACTGGCGACAACGGCATTCATACAATATGCTCTATCCTGTTAACGATCCATGCTCTCGATGCAAGGAGTAAATGTGACATCCTCCCGCTCTTGGATTCTATTTGCAGTCTGCTCTTTGGGATGGCTGATCCTCTCTCTGACGATCGCCCCTTCCATGAACGGCACTGACGTATTTATCTTCCGCGATGCGGGCTGGAATCTTGCCGCGCGGGGTTCCTTCGAGTCCGCGGGCCTCATCTACATGCAGGATTTGGTTCCCAGGTTCTATTCGCACTACACACCGGCGATGCCTTTGCTGTTCGCGGGCTTTGCCTCAATCTTTCCGCGCAATGCGTATGCGGGCACAATCTTCAATGAGTTGCTTGGGATATTGGCCGCCTCAGTTGCGCTCTACTGGACACTGCGCCAGCCGCGGACCCGGTTGCGCACTTTTGCGGTTTTAGCCATTGCGGTTTTGCCGGTAGCATTCGTCACCTACGACCGGCCTGAGGCACTTGCACTGGTCTTTTTCACCTGCACCATTGCCTTCGCCGCCCGGCCAAATCCGCGGCCCGTGCTGGTTGGATTGTTTCTCGCGCTCACTTTTCTGGCGCATCCCTTTGTTGCGGCCACTGCGGCGGTCTGGGCATCGTCGCTGGCCCTGGCAAACAACTGGAATCTTGCCCGGCGATGGCTTACCTCTTTCTGGCAGATTGCCGTGATGGGCGTGACGGCCATTGTGGTGCTCATTCCCGTGGCTCTGCTTTACCACTTCCTCGACCCCGATTCTCTGGCCCGATTTGCAAAGCACGCGCTCGGTTACAACAGTGGATTGGGAGTCGCTCTTTCTTCCGGATCTCATGCCAGTTTCCTGCAGAAGGTTCATAGAGCCGTTTTGGCCGGAGGCTCGTTCTCGGTCGAGATGTACTTCCTCTCCCTGGTGCCCGCCGTCGCCATCGCTGTGTGGGCTGTGGCAAAGCGCAAGCAGTTGGGCACTGCAGAATACCTTGCAATCGCGGCAGCGCTTAGCTGCGAGGCAATTGCCTTCATTCTGTTTCCTACGCAGATGAACTATCTTTACTTTTTGGCCTTCGCTCTTCCGGTTGGTTTGTTAGTGGTTGGATGCGCCCGCAAACAACTCGCCACTCCCGCATTGGCATTGCTGTTGTTTATTGTCTGCGCTCATCTTCCCCTCATCGGGGTCAGTGTGGCTGAAAGAGTCGAGGAGCGCAGTTCTTTCCAGGCGGCGCAGATGCAGCCGTTATTTCTCCGCGACAATCTGCCTTCGCCCGATGCGATCGTTGCGGTTGAGGGGGGCAGTTACGACCTGTATAAACCGCAGTTTCGTCATCTCATAGAGTTGGATAACGCCAGGGATATTCATGATCTATCCAAGGTGGCTGCAATTGCGAACTGCTACGGTGGACTTCTCGACGGCCCCCGAAATGTAGCTCCGTTACCGCCGGTTCTGGTCGCGTCTCAGTTCCATATGATCCAACCCGATCCCCAGCACTTGTGGATAAGCCTGAAGGGGCACAGGATATTGAAGGGCCAGTGGGGATACGGTTGCGATCTCTACCTGCGCAACAACAAATAGCGTTCACGCCAATCGTCACGAGTGAATCTTCGCGCATCGCCTGCCACAGCTCGGCCTCAAGCCAATCCACCTCGTCGCTTCCAGCCGCGTGCAACTCTGCCCACATGCGAACAGCGATGCACCTGCCAGTTCCCTGAAGGCACTCGCGAGTTGTTTTTTACTGACTGGAATCGAGTTAGACAACTGCCCCTTGGATCGCCTGCCGTGATAAGAATATCCCTGAAGCCTGACGGAGATTCTTCACCTTACGATACAAGCAACCATCTGGACATCGCTCAATCGGTGTGGCGGGCAAGCGATTGCTCTTGAAAGGTGTCCCATACAATTAGAGGACAAGGCATCTGCATGAAACAAGGCACGGCAATCATCATCGGATCGGGGCCCGCTGGGCTTACGGCAGCGCTTGAACTCGAGCGGAGTTCGGGCATCAAGCCAATTCTTATCGAGACAAGCCATGAGATAGGCGGCATATCGAGGACCATTCGCTACAAGGGCAATCGCATGGACATTGGCGGCCATCGGTTCTTCTCCAAGTCCGACCGTGTTATGCGCTGGTGGCTTGAGCAGATGCCGGTCGAGGCCGGTTCTGGCGAGGAAGGCCAATTGCGCTATAAGGGCCAGCAACGCGATGTGCCCGCGGCATCTTCCGCGCCCGATCCCCGCACCGAAGATCTGGTGATGCTGGTTCGCCAGCGCAAGAGCCGCATCTATTTTCTGCGCCGTTTTTTTGACTATCCCATCAGTCTCACAGCCGCAACGTTTATGAATCTGGGTGTCGCTCGCACCCTTCGTTGCGGTCTCAGTTACATGCGGTCCGCGTTGCTGCCACAGCGCGAGGAGCGTTCTCTCGAAGATTTCATTATCAACCGCTTTGGCAAGCAGCTTTACCTCACCTTTTTCAAGTCGTACACCGAAAAGGTGTGGGGTGTGCCTTGTCAGGAGATCAGCGCCGAGTGGGGTGCGCAGCGTATCAAGGGTCTTTCGCTGAAAGGCGTCATTCTGCATTTTCTGAAAAAGACCTTTGGACTGCAAAAGAAGAGCGGCATTACGCAAAAGCAAACTGAAACCTCACTTATCGAAAAGTTTCTTTACCCTAAATACGGTCCGGGCCAGCTTTGGGAACATGTGGCGGACAAGATTCGCCAGGGCGGCGGCGAGATCCTGTTCGGTATCCGGATCGATCGCATCAATGTGGATGGGAACAAGGTGGTGTCGGTCGAGGGAGTCAATGAGGCCGGCGAGCGTTGCACCTTCGCGGGAGACTATTTCTTCTCGACCATGCCGGTGCGCGATCTGGTTCGAGCTTTCAATTGCGAAGTGCCGGCAGAGGTGAAAGAGGTCAGCGAGGGGCTGATGTACCGCGACTTCATCACCGTGGGACTGCTGGCGAGCAAGCTTAATATTTTTGAGAAGGATGGCGCTCAGCTCAAAGATAACTGGATCTACATTCAAGAGCCCGATGTGACTGTGGGCCGCCTGCAGATCTTCAACAACTGGAGCCCCTGGCTGGTGAAGAGTCAGGAAAAGGTCTGGATAGGTCTTGAGTATTTCTGCAACGAGAGCGACCCGCTATGGAAACTCTCCGACGATGAGATGGCGAAGTTCGCAATCGCGGAGATTTCCAAGATAGGCATCCTCAAGGCCGAAGATGTCGAGGACTCCCATGTGGTCCATGTTCCCAAAACTTATCCTGCGTACTTTGGCAGCTACGACCGGTTCGATACCATTCGCGAGTTTACCGATGGTTTTGAGAACCTCTTCCTGGTCGGCCGCAACGGCATGCACAAATACAACAACCAGGATCATTCCATGCTGACCGCGATGACGGCCGTCGAAAACATTGTCAATGGAGTCGCTACAAAAGACAATATCTGGGCCATCAACACAGAGGCGGAGTACCACGAGGAAAAGGCGGAGAAATAGCGCTCGTCCCGCATTTCCACTCAAACTGCACTGCGCCGTCTGATGCCTTCAATCGGAGCTGCGCGTGTAGTCACCGCTCTTGCCGCCAGTCTTTGACTCCAGGCGCACCGCGCGAATCACGATTGCCTTGTCCAGCGCCTTGGTCATGTCGTAGACGGTGAGCGCGGCAACGGCTACCGCGGTCAGCGCCTCCATTTCAACGCCGGTTGGCCCTGTGGTCGCCGCCGTAGCCGTAATGCGCACGCCGTCCGGCGCAAGCTCCGTCTCAACGTCGACGTGCGTGAGCGACAGCGGATGGCACATGGGAATCAGCTCTGCGGTACGCTTGGCCGCCTGAATGCCCGCAATGCGCGCCACCGCCAGCGGATCGCCCTTGGGATTGGCGGGCAGCGCTTTAAGGACGGCAGCCGACAGCTCCACAAAGGCTGAAGCCGAGGCGGTGCGGCGCGTGACCGGCTTGGCGCTTACATCCACCATCGTGGCCTGACCCGAGGAATCGTAGTGAGAAAGCTTGTTTTTTGGCATAAGTCGGCTCAGTAAAGCAGTACGCGGACGATCTCGTCCGGTTCGGGATGGTTGCTGTCTTCGGGCAGAACCAGAAAGCAGTTGCCGCGCGCCATTGCAGCAATGTCGCCGGAGCCTTTCCACTCGACCAGTTCCACTGCGGGCATATCTCCCTTGGCGCCATAGCTGCAGTGCGCGGGCAGAAAGCGCGTCAGGCCGGACTTGGGCCCTCTCTTGGCCGCGCGCGCCAGCCGCGCCAACACAAATCGCGGAATCGGTGCGACGCTTCCAGCAAGCGCGGCAATCACCGGAGCAGCAAAAATCAGAAACGTAACGGCGGAAGAGACCGGATTGCCGGGCAGACCGAAGAACGGCATCTGCTTTGTCGCCACCGTGAGTGGATGCGCCTTCGCCGCCTTGCCGCGCGGCCGGGGAACGTCTCCAAAAACCACCGGCTTGCCCGGCTGAATGTGCACGCCGGTAAAGTGGAACTTCGCACCCAGACGCTCCAGGGCCGGTTCCACCAGATCGAACTTGCCTGCGGAAACGCCTCCGGTCACCACCAGCATGTCCGCGGCGAACGCGCGCGCAAGCGCCTTGTCGAGGCTGCGCGCCTCGTCCCGCGCAATCGGCAGAACCCACGGTTCTGCGCCCGCGGCTGCCACCAGCGCAGCCAGCATGGGCCCGTTCGAGTTGCGAATCTGGCCAGGGCCAGGCGTCTGCTCAATGGC
>CAYZVG010000072.1:0-10825 GCA_964481595.1 uncultured Occallatibacter sp.
CTCGGCGACATTCTGCCCGAGATCGACCGCATCATCCTGATGCGCGACGGCCGCATTGTGGGCGATGGCCCGCGCGCCGAACTGCTCACCGAAGCGCGCCTCAGCGAGCTGTTCCGCGCCCCGGTGCGCATTGGCCGCGATGAGGAGTGGCTGCATAGCTGGTAAGAAATTCCGCACACAGAGCGCGGGCAGCGTGTAATCTTCTTTGATGGTTTCTCGCGAAGCGCGAAACGCTAACTATGGAGGCTCGAACGAATGCAGCTCTTCCAGTTTTTTCCGGCCGAAGCAATCAAGATTATTCTCGTGCTTTTTCTTTCATTCCTTCTGGGCCTTGAGCGCGAGGAGCACAAGGCAAACGGCGTTTACTCTTTCGGAGGCGTCCGCACCTTCCCGCTGATCGGACTTATCGGCTACTCTCTAGCGCTGGTCTCTGGCACGCAATTGCTGCCGCTCACGCTTGGCTTTCTGGTTGTAGCCGCGTTTCTGCTGGTCTCCTACTGGCACAAGCTTGAAAGCGCGCAAACTGCGGGCGTCACCACGGAGATGTCTGGCCTGGCCACATTCCTGGTGGGCGCGCTCATCTGCGATGGCCACTTCTGGATTGCAACCACACTCGCCGTCGCCAGCCTGCTGCTGCTTGACCTGAAAGCGGCGCTCGAAAAGCTCGCCACGACCATCGCCCCGCACGAGATTCTTACCTTCGCCAAGTTCCTGCTGCTGACCGGCGTGATTTTGCCCGCTCTGCCCAATCAGGAGTTTGGCCCGTTCCATCTCAATCCATTCAAAACCTGGCTGGTGGTGGTGGCCATCAGCGCCATTTCGTATGCCAGCTACGTTTTGCAGAAAGTGACTAAAGGCCAGGGTGGCATTGTGCTTGCCGCGTTGCTGGGCGGCGCTTACTCCTCCACAGCCACCACGGTTGTGCTGGCCAAGCGCGCAGCTCGCGAGCAACATCCGCATCTGTTCTCCGGCGGAATTCTAATTGCCTGCGGCATAATGTATCTGCGCTTGGCCGCGCTGCTGGCGCTCTTTAACCGGCAGCTAATGCAGGTGCTGCTGGCGCCGTTTATCGCGCTTGCGGTTGCGGCTCTGGCCTTCGGCTGGCTGTGGTCGCGCCGCCCCGACAAGGACACGCAGCAGGTTCAGCGCGAGTACGAGGAAAAGAAGAATCCGCTTGAGCTGCTCACCGCGTTCATGTTTGCCGGGCTGTTTCTGGCCATGCTGGTCATCACTCAGCTTGCCGTAACTTACCTCGGCAAGGGCGGCGTGTTTACGCTGGCCGCGATCATGGGCGTCAGCGACGTGGATCCGTTCATTATGGGACTGACGCAGGCCGCAGGCTCACTGACTCCGGTAAAGGTGGCCGCCGCCGCAATCCTGATTGCGGCAGCCAGCAACAATGTGGTGAAGGGCATCTACGCCTACTCCCTTGCCGACCGCAAAACCGGCCTGCAGGGCCTGCTGTTTCTGCTGGGGCTGGCTGCGGCGGGACTGGCGCCTCTGGTGTGGTTTTTGTAAATGAATAGCACGTGCATCTTTTATGATTGATTCAACGTGCAAACCATTCGAGTAGATACACCCACGGCGAAATACCAGGTCTTTGCGGGCAGCGGATTGTTAGCGACCCTCGCTCCGCGCATCCAGCATGTTCTTGGCGGACTGCCTCGCCGCGTTTTCGTTCTCACTTCAGAGCCCATCTGGGCGCTTTGGGGCCAGGCCTTCTGCTCCTCGTTCGCCGAGCCTCCGATCGCGCTGTTTCTGCCTCCCGGAGAAAAACACAAGACCGTGGCGCGGGTCGAGCGGCTGGCGCGCGAGATGACGCGCGCGGGCGCAGACCGCGGCAGCCTGCTCATCGCCTTTGGCGGCGGCATTGTGGGCGATGTGGGAGGCTTTCTTGCCGCCATCTTCATGCGAGGAATTCCGTACATCCAGGCGCCAACTACGTTTCTCGCCCAGGTGGACTCCTCAGTGGGCGGCAAGACCGGCGTGAACCTGCCAGAGGGCAAGAATCTGGTGGGCTGCTTTCATCATCCGCGCGCCGTGTTCGCCGACATCAACGTACTCGGCACGCTGCCCATGCGCGAGTTGAAGGCCGGCCTGATGGAAAGCGTGAAGGCGGGCATTATCCGCGACCGCACACTGGTTCGCTTTATGGAAGAGAATGCACGCCTGATCCTCGGCCGCGACGCAAAGGCTCTGGAAAAAGTGATTGCCGCCTCAATCCGCATGAAAGCCGGCGTTGTAAACCGCGACGAGCGCGAGTCTGGCCTGCGCATGATTCTGAATTTTGGCCACACGGTTGGCCACGCCCTTGAGCAGGCCACGCGCTACAAAATCCTGCTGCATGGCGAAGCCGTTGGCTGGGGCATGATCGCCGCGCTCTCTGTGGCTCGACAGCGCGGCACCATCACGGCCGCGCAGTTCGAGCGCATGGAGCGGCTGGTGCATCTCTACGGCCCACTGCCCGCGCTCAAGCTGAGGCCCGCGCGTATTCTAGCCGCTACCGGCGCCGACAAAAAGAATGTGGGCGGCGTGCGCCGTTTTGTGCTGCCCATCGGCATTGGCGACGCAGGAGTGGTGGAAGACGTGACTCCGGCTGAATTGGATGCCGCGATTCGCGCCATGCTTGCAGAGGCAGTACCTGGCGATTGATTTCGGGCCTGTCATCTAGTCCCGTCTCAAGCGCTGGATTGCAATGCATAGAGGTGCAGCCGGCCTATCGCTCAGACATGGATCTACTTTGTCTTCCTCGCCAGGAATCGACCATTGAGCCCCTTGACCCATCCCAAGTCCACAACGTCTTCCGCGTCATCAACAAGCTCTAACCCAACAACGGATTCAACTAAAGTCCGGATACTTGTGCGGTCAAACAAGTTCATGTGCTCATGAATGGTGATTGGATTGTCTATGACTCGTTGCGCAAAATCTTCATGGATCGATTTGGTCAATTCGAGAGGGACTTCAATATATAGAAGGCCGCCGGGAGCCAGGAATCTCATCATGTCGGCCACAAGAGCTTTTGGATTACCTACATGCTCAAGGACGTGCATACATGTCATGAACGAATAGGTCTCCGGTTGCATCGCCGAGACTTTTGTCACTTTGCGAGCATCGACAGAAGCATGAACCGGCGCGTCGGACGGGTCAAGAATATGAATCCCATCGAAATGTTCGAACATGTAGGGGGTAAGAAACCGGCCGTCGCTTCCTCCGTAGTCAACCATGGTGCCGCCGGCAAAATGACTGGCATTTTTTCGCAGAAAACTCTCAACAGCGGCGTTTCTGCTACTGATTTCAAGCTGGTGAGCTCCAACATCCTTGGCAATTTGCGCGTAAAACGGTTCTACAGAAATGCGATCATTGTTATATGTATCGGAGCGATAGTCGCGATAAATCGGTATTAAGTCCTCAAAAGAGTATTCATGGCACGGAGTAATACCGTGGCATAACGTGCAGGCCTGCATATAGGTTCTGAATTGGTTCACAGGATTGACTTTGAGAGGACCGAAAATCTTACGAAATTTCCGCAGTGCCCGAGCGGCCAATGTCCTTGGCTTCGTCGATATTGAACCGGTTCTCGAAAAGAGAAGGAACTCATCTTTGCTTGTATCTATCCGGAGACGGAAGAATGCAGCGTACTGGCCTAAGGGCAATATGCTGGTATCGCCACTTCCGCAAACTCGACAGATTGGCAGTTTGACCACGTCTCCTCCTCTTCAATTCCACCTTATCTTATCTTATCGATTTCGCTTTTCGTTGCAGGTGAGGTTCCGCTCCAGTTATCAGACAAAGCCGTATCCGCCTGGGTACTCGAACTTGAACTCAGGCAGGGATACACTGGAGTTGCTCTCGATTGTCCGCACACTCCCAAATGCGCCGGACGCTTTTCACGGTTTTTCTTTTGCTGGCGGCTTCTGCTATTGCAGCCTCCGGCGCAACGAGCCAGAACGACAAGGCTCACAGGAAAGCCTCAACCAGCGCCCACCGCTCCTCGCATAGCCGCACGGCCGCCAGCCCGCACGCTGCAACGAGCACCCGCGCCGCATCGCACCCAGAACCGGCAGCAGAATCCAAAACGGTGCACAGGCGCACGCGAACTCATGCGGCCTACCGCGCAACCCGTTATACGCCGCAACCCGCCGAACCCCAAGCCGCCCCGGCCGCAACGTATGCAGCCGAATACCGCAAAGGCTACGAAGCCGGCCGCACCGCGGCTCTGCGCGAGATGGAAAGCAAGACCTCCGGCGCGCTCTCTGTGAATCGGACTGCGGACCTTCAGATTGGCCACCCGGTTGCCAGCCCGGTTTCGAGTCAAGATTCACTCGGGCCGCGGCGCGATGCGGGCTTCAATATGGACCCCCATGCAAACTTAGACAGCCGCTCCGCAGCGGCAGCCACGGCGTCTGGCCGTGAGCCGGAGACCCTTGAGCCGGCGGAAGAGTCCACGGCAAACGATCTCGTCTCACTGCATCTGCCCGCGACAGGCTCCTCGTCGCTGCGCGGATCGCTGGCATCGCTTCAACGTCAAAACTCGGTGCTCGAATCTGAAAACATGGAGCGCATTCTGGACGAAAGCGACCTGGCCAGCCGCATCGCCCACGGCCTGCTGGTTCCTATCCCCGCTTCCGCCGATCTCACCATCAATCCCAACTTGATCGCGACCCATCGCTACTGCCGGCCATGGACGGCGCAATTCCTGGCCGACCTGGCCCTGGCCCATGCCAAGGCATTTCACCATCCGTTTGAGGTCAGCTCGGCCGTGCGCACGGTGGATTACCAGAAGCGCCTGATGCGCACCAACGGCAACGCCGCGGCGGCCGAGGGCGACATTGTGAGCCCGCACCTGACCGGAGCAACCATCGATATCGCCAAGCAGGGCATGAACCGCGCAGAGCTGGCGTGGATGCGCAGTCACCTGCTCGCCTTGCAGAATGAAGGCAAACTCGACGCCGAAGAGGAGTTCGAGCAGTCCTGCTTCCATATCTCGGTGTACAAAACCTACGCTCCCGACGCGGACCATCCGGCTGCGCAACCCCTGCCGCGCAGCACGGCACGCCACCGCAGGCCCGCGCCGGCCGAAGCCGCGCAACCCGCCGGCTCCCTGCCCGGCGCTCTTGCCGCAGGCATGTTTACGCCCAAGGGTTTGTAAGAAATCCCGCCCAAAAGAATTCGCAATTACTTGCTGTTCGAGTTTGGCTTGGAGCGGTACAATCCCGCCAAAGCTCCAACGCGTTTTTTTGAGAGGCGAAAAGATGAGCGACATAGGATTTGCGCCGGTGGCCGAACAGGCCAGCCTTACCCAGTGGCAGCGCGTAGCAAACACATTCACCGCACCGTCAAAGACATTTGAAGATATCAAGCACGGCAACCAGACTTGGTGGCTGCCCTTTGTGCTGATGATCGTAATCAGCTATATCTTCTTTGCCGCTGTCAGCTACCAGATCGGCTGGGCGCAAGTGGCAACCAACACTGCTCAAATGAACCCGAAATCTCAGCAGAGAATGGCGCAGCTCTCCGCAGACCAGCGCGAGATGTCGATGAGGGTTTCGCAATACGCGATTGAAGGAAGCGTTGCCGCAAGTCCCCTGCTGATACTTATTGTCGGCGCAATTGTTTCCGGCGTCATGCTGGGCACAATCAACTTCCTCTTTGGAGGCAAGGCCACTTTTCCAGCTCTCTTTTCCGTCTGGATGTTTGCCTCGCTGCCCACCCTCATTAAAACGCTGCTTGGCTTGATTGTTCTGTTTGCAGGCATGGCGCCCGAATCGTTCAATCTGGCAAACTATGCGCCCACCAATCTGGGCGCGTTCCTGAGTCCGCAAGATGTGAATGCCGGCCTTTACCGGCTTGCCAGCGCGATCGATCTTACGACCATCTGGTATCTGATCCTGTTCAGCATGGGAGTTGCGACTGTGGCAGGCGTGAAGAAAAGCTCGGGCTATATTGCGGTCTTTGGTTGGTGGGGAATCATCGTGGTGCTCAGCGCGGGCACGGCGGCAATCTTCGGCTAAGCACGGGGCAGCGAGTTAGCGAGTCGGCGAGTCAGCTAGTCGGCTACTAGCTTCTAGCTGCTAGCTATGGCTTGCTGCTGGCAGCTCTCAGCGTGGTTTCCCCGGTCCCCAACTGCGAGGGACCGGACTCCCAGTTTCAGTGGAAGAATGAATGAAAGGAATCCCGGTGCACCGCCGACTCGCTTCGGCCTTTCACAGTAAACTTATCTTGCGATGATGGCTCGATATGTACTTCTGCTAACTGTACTGACTCCCACGCTGATAACAGCACAGACCGTACCCACGCAACAGCACGATCAGGCGACTGCAAGAGAATTCCATAGGCAACTCATGGATGATGGTATTTACATCTTCATTTCATCGAAGGTGGCCGAATCACTCATCATTCATCGCGTTGAGCCGGTCCTACCTCACGGAGACATGGTGGCGAGAGTCTCTGGAACCGTGGTCGTAGTATTCGAAATATCCAAAGACGGTAAGGTCCGGCGCGCGATGGTTGTCTCCGGGCCAAAGCTGCTGCAATCGCCAGTTCTAGCTGCTGTGAAACAGTGGACATTCAAACCTTATCTTTTGCGCGGGGAACCAACCGGGGTTGAAACGTCGATTCAGTTAACTGTCTCAAATTTCTAAGTGTAAAGAAGCTCGTGCTTTCTCAGATTCTGAGAATCTAGAGATCCGCCCCAATGGGCAAAAGCGCAAAAGACAAGGCCAAGGTACAGCGGAGCACCTGCCGAATGCACGGCTTGTACAAACAGCTACGCCCCATTCCTTGAATCGAAAGATCGATGCAAGGAATGGGGCGTTCGGCTGAAGACTGCTTTTATTCCGTCCAGCGGCGCATGATCAGCGTTGCGTTGATTCCGCCGAAGCCGAAGGAGTTTGAGAGGCCGATATCGAAGCTGTGGGCGATGGCCTTGTTGGGCACGTAGTCCAGCTTGCACTCGGGATCGGGGTTCTCAAGGTTGATGGTGGGCGGCAACATCTGGTGTTGCAGCGCCAGCACGGTGATGCCCGCTTCGAGCCCTCCAGCGCCGCCCAGCAAATGCCCATGCATTGACTTGGTG
Source organism: uncultured Occallatibacter sp. (assembly GCA_964481595.1). Lineage (GTDB taxonomy): Bacteria > Acidobacteriota > Terriglobia > Terriglobales > Acidobacteriaceae > Telmatobacter. Next base: position 7,076 of record CAYZVG010000072.1, read on the forward strand.
CCGCTGATCTTGAGCTTGTGGTTCAAGGCATGCTCGCCAAACACCAGTTCGATGGCGCGCGACTCGTTGCCGTCGCCTGCCGGAGTGGAGGTGGCGTGCGCATTGACGTAGCCCACTTCGTCCGGCTGAATGCCCGCGTCTTTCAACGCCGCACGCATGGCCCGCTGTGCACCGGCGCCTTCCGGTGCGATGCCCGTCATGTGATACGCATCGGCGCTCATTCCGTAGCCGATAACTTCGCCGAGGATTTTTGCACCGCGCGCTCGCGCGAACTCAAGTTCTTCAAGAATGAGAACGCCCGCGCCCTCGCCGATGACAAATCCGTCGCGGTCCTTATCGAAGGGACGGCTGGCGCGCGTTGGTTCTGCGTTACGCGTGGAAAGCGCGCGCATTGAAGCGAACCCGCCGACAGAAAGTGGCGTCACCGCGGCCTCTGCCCCGCCGGCGATCATCACATCGGCGTCGCCGTGCATGATCATCCGCACCGAGTCGCCGATGGAATTGGCCGATGTAGCGCAGGCCGTGGCGGTGGCCGAGATGGGCCCCTTTGCGCCGTAGCGGATGCTGAGTTGACCCGCCGCCATGTTGACAATGGCCGCAGGTATAAAGAAGGGCGATATCTTGCGCGGACCGCCATTCAGCAGATTGGAGTGTTCGCGTTCGATCACTTCAAATCCGCCGATGCCGGAACCGATCAAGACACCTACGCGCTCGGCGATCTCCGCCGTAATCTCCAGGCCCGACTGGGCCAGCGCTTCCTGGGTTGCCGCAAAGGCAAAATGAGTGAAGCGCCCCATCTTGCGCGCTTCCTTCTTGTCGATAAAGTTCAGCGGGTCGAAATTTTTAACTTCGGCTGCGAAGGTTACTGGAAAGCCAGTGGTATCGAAGCCCTGAATGGGGCCCATGCCACTGACGCCTGCCAGCAGATTCTGCCAAACTTCAGGAGCGGTTTTGCCTACACCGCACACCAGCCCCAGGCCGGTGATGACTACTCTGCGAGCCAAGTGCTATTTGCCGCCTTTCGCGTTCTTACCGATGTAGTCGACGGCATCCTGAACGGTCTTGATCTTCTCGGCGTCTTCATCCGGAATCTCGAGATCGAATGCCTCTTCAAACTGCATCACCAGCTCGACCACGTCGAGCGAGTCCGCGCCAAGGTCTTCCTGGAAGCTTGCGCCGGGGGTAACCTCGGCTTCGTCCACTTGCAACTGCTCGACGATGATCTGTTTTACCTTTTCTTCAACGGCCATGCTGTGTTTCTCCTCGTATAGTTGGAAACTTGAAATTCGCGGGGCTTCTGAGTCCGTTCCCGTTCCGCCTGCCTACAATACCGGCACAGGGCAGGTAAAAACAACCACCGCGCATAAATAAAAGCGCATGGCCCCGAAACTTCAAGTCTACCGGGCGGCTCCGGGTGTGTAAAGGCGTGGAACAACAAGAAATAGCAATCCGATTGCGGGCAGACCGCGGGCGGAGAAACAGCCGCGATTTTTTGGCACAAATTTCACGGCGCATAAGCGTATATTTGGCGAAGAGGCCAGGGCCGGTCTCATCAGTAGTTTTGTAACAAGGGCACGGCTTCAGCCGGGCCACATAAGGCGCATAAATAGCAGGGGTTTTAACCCCTGCGGGATGCCACGTCGCCCGGTTGGCATTGATGCAACCAGCTCTAGAGCCGGTCTCATCAATGGGAGTGAGCCGAAGCTGGACATCCCTCCGGGGCTGAAGCCCACTGATTTTCGTACTTCTTCGGCCCGGCTGAAGCCGTGCCCTTGTTACAAGACAATTTATATGACCGGTTCTAGTGGAGGAAGCTATGCTGCCGTTGATAGCCGGAGTGGTTGCCGCGATCGTGGGCATATTGGTGGGGTTCTGGCTCCGAGGCGCCTCTGCGCGCACTGAGAAAGCGCAATTGCAGCAGCGCAGCGAAGAATGGGCGCGCGACTTGAACGTGGCAAGAGCTGAACTGGCTCAGGCGCAGACCGAGTTGGCTGCGCGGGCCGGCTTTGAGAAGCTGGCCGAAGAGCGCGGCAAGATTGCTGAGCGCCAGCGCGAAGAACTGCAGACAAAAGCGGAGACCGAGCGCCAGCAGTCTGCACGCGTGAAGGAGTTGGAAGCCGAACTGCGCAACGAACGCCAGAACATGGCGGAGAAGATCGCCCTGCTTGAGAACGCCAAACAAGCATTGTCCAACCAGTTTCAGACGCTGGCGGCGGAGATTCTCGACGCCAAATCGAAGACATTCACCGAGGGCAGCCAGAAAGAGCTGGGCACGCTGTTGGAACCGCTCAAGACGCAGATCAAGGAGTTCCGCGACAAAGTTGAGCAGGCGCAGAGCGACTCAAAGACCGGCGTTGCCAAGCTCGAAGGATTGATTGGAAGCCTGGGCAGCCTGAATCAGAAGCTGGCCGAAGAGGCGCGGAATCTGACCACGGCTCTGCGCGGATCGTCCAAAGCGCAGGGCGACTGGGGCGAGTTCATCCTGCGCGATCTGCTGGAGAAGGCCGGGCTGCGCGAGGGAGAGCAGTTCAGCTTTCAACAGAGCTTTACGGGACTTGAAGACGAAGACGGCGCAAAGAAGAGGTCGGCGCGCACCGACGTGATTGTGTTCCTGCCAGGTGGCCGCAACCTGGTGATCGATTCGAAGGTGTCTCTCACCGCCTATAGCGATCTTGTGAACGCCGCCACGGAGAGCGATCGCGCGGCCGCGCTCAAGCTGCATTTGGCCAGCATGCGGGGGCATGTGACGGGCTTGGCCAAGGCCGGTTACGATCGCCTGCCGGGGCTGGAGACGCCTGACTTTGTGGTGATGTTCATCCCCATCGAGCCGGCGTTTCTTATCGCTCTGCAGAACGACGCCGAACTGTGGGCCGACGCATACCGGCAGAACATTTTGCTGGTTGGCCCCACCACGCTGCTCTACATCATCAGAATCGTGAACGTGCTTTGGCAGCAGGAGGTGCAGGCGCGCAGCGTGCGCGATGTGATGAATCGCGGAACCGAGCTGTATGAAAAGTTTGTTGGATTTGTGAGCGATCTTGAGGCAGTGGGCAAGAGCCTGCGCAACGCCGACCAGAGCTACTCCGCCGCAATGAAGAAGCTGAGCGAGGGCCGAGGCAATCTGGTTCGTCAGGTGGAGATGCTCAAGGAGCTTGGCATCAGGACCGGCAAATCGCTGCCGCAGAATCTGCTGGACGCAGCGGCGGTCAATGAGCCCAGAATGGATGAGCCAAAATTGGCATTGGCCGCGGAAGCCGCTCCAATCGGCGATTCCACGGCCACAGCCGACATTCGATAAGCGAAGCGCCCCGGCCTGGCCGGACAGCGCCTAATGCCGTGGCCGCGTAGATTTGTTGTCTCCCAGGTCTCAAAATCGAGACCTGGGGCACCCAAATTCATAGGTATGACAACAAAATCATACGGTCATGGTACTCGTAACTAAAGCTGTGGAGCGGGTGCGGCTGCGGGTGCAGCGCCCTTCTTCAGCGTGATTTCCATTCCAGGGAAATCTCCGCCATCCGACTTCGAGGTCAGCTTGATCTCGTCGCCGGCTGCGTTGATGACTCCAGTGTTGGTAATCGACATGCCATTGAACGAAATCTTGAAGCTGATGTTGTTGCCGTCGATCTTGCCATCGGTAAAGGGCATGGGATCGCCGCCCATCGGGCTGCCCACGGTGCCGGTCAGCGTAGCGCCGTCAACCTTAAAGGTGTAACCCATGGTCATGGAGTTACCGTCCGGTGTGCTCAT
>CAYZVG010000073.1:0-10810 GCA_964481595.1 uncultured Occallatibacter sp.
CCTGCAGCACATTGATCATCTGCGCGATGTTGGCCATGCGCACGCGATCGGCGTGGCGAGCAAAGATATTCAGGTTCAGCGTGGCCAGAACAGCGTCTCTAAGGCTGTTCTGCTGCTCGAGGAATTGCGTATTGGTTCCCGGCAGCGGAGCGAGCCAAGCGCCCCACTCATCCACGATGAGCGCAACCTCTTTCTTCGGGTCGTACTTATCCATTACCGCTTCCTGCCCACGCAGGAATTGATCCATGAACAACGTGGACTTGAGCAATTTGGCGTAATCGTCCACGCCGAATTTCATTGAAGGCGCGGTGGGCGGCCAGCCGGCGGCCTCGGTATACCAATGCAGCGACAGGCCGTTGAAATCCCAACTCCAGGAGTGACGCTGGTGGGCCTTCATCATGGCTTCAGTCCACTCGGTATTGGGAGTTCCGGGGCCGACAGCAATGCGGAGCATCTGGTCGTTGCCGGTCTGCGCCGGGTTCATGTTACGAACGAAGTGGCTGTAGATCTTCAACTGGCTCAGATAGTAGTCGGCTGTCATTGCGCCGCCGCAATCCCAGCTTTCGTTTCCAATGCCGAGGAGCTTGACCTGGTACGGATCGGGATGCCCGTTGGCGGCGCGCTCCTTGGCCAGAGCCGTAGGCGCGGCGGCGGTCATGTACTCCAGCCATTCAGCGGATTCCTCGGGTGTGCCGGAGCCGATGTTGAGCGAGACGTATGCCTGGCTGCCGATCTGGTTGAGGAAATCCATGTACTCGTCGGTGCCGAAGGCATTTGTGTCGATCACGTTGCCCCAGGTGGCGTTGAGCGTTGCGGGCCGCTGCGCGGCTGGGCCAATGCCCTTGCGCCAGTGGTACTCGTCTGCAAAGCAGCCGCCCGGCCAGCGGACATCCGGCGTCTTCAACTCTTTGAGAGCGGCAACAACGTCGTTGCGAATGCCGCGGGTGTTGGGAATGGGAGAATCCTTGCCCACCCAGACGCCGCCGTATACACCGCGCCCCAGATTCTCAGCGAACTGGCCGAAGAGATAGCGGCTGATCTTCGCGCCGGGCTTTGAAGCGTCAATGGACAACTGAACCTGTTGCTGCGCCGCGGCTGGAACGGTAAGAAGCGCCGCCAGAAGAGATGAAACGAACAAAAGTCGACGGACCACAAGAATCTCCCTAAGAAAAGAATTGCTGCTATGCGGACGAAGGCGCACCGAACGGTCCGGGAGTCTTCCGGCCGTGCATTTTCAATGCTGTTCCATCGTCTCGCTCGCGGAACATTTGACTATACAGAGGCAGACTAACGGGGAACAAGTGAGATTGATCGCTCGATCTTGATCGAATCTATCGATACTGAAGATCTACAGCCATTTGGCGCGGCGAGCCTGGATGTTGCCCTAAAGGCAAAGGCGTTTCAGTGCCCAGAATCGGGAGCTGAAACGCCTGCCGTTACACCAGATGAAGCAGCCGGAAACTGACTACTTGGCTTTGTATTTTGCAGCCTCAATCACAGCATCGTATGCCGGCTTGGTCTGCAGCTGGCGGTCATAGAGCAGCGGGTAGTTGGTGCGTCCACGCACCGGGAAGCCGTTGAGCCACGAGTCTCCATCGGAGAGTCCCCAGAAGGTGACGCGCGACATCTCTTTGCGATGCTTCATGTAGACATGGAACAGCATGGTATAGCGCGCCGCCAGATCCTTCTGCACCGAGTCAGGCAATCCGTTCACGTAGGGATTGCGGTTGGCCGTTTGCTGATTCTGGAGATTTGCGGAAACGTCGGCGGTGATGGGGCCGGCGGAAGGCAGCACGTCGATATCCAGCTCGGAGATGGAGACCTTGAGTCCGAGCGCGGCAAACGCTGCGATGGTGGAGTCTTCCTGCTCCTCGGTCGGCCAGTCCATGTGGTCGTGCCCTTGAATGCCGACGCAGTTGATCGGGATACCGTCGGCCTGCATCTTTTTGATGAGAGCGATGGCTCCGTTGCGCTTGGGTTCATTCTCAAGGTTGTAGTCGTTGTAGGTGAGCTGCGCCTGCGGATCGGCCTCATGCGCGTACTGGAAGGCCTTCTCGATAAAGTCGGGGCCGATGATCTTGAGCCACAAGGACTGGCGCAGGGTTCCGTCTTCGTTCAGCGCTTCGTTCACCACGTCCCAGCTCTGAATGCGGCCTTTGTAACGGCCCACCACGGTGCGAATGTGATCGTGCATGCGCTCAAGCAGAGCGTCGCGCGTGAGCAGGTTGCCTTTGTCGTCGCGGAAGACCCAGCCGGGAACCTGGCTGTGCCACACAAGATTGTGGCCGACGATGAACATGTGATTCTTTTCGCCGAACTCGACATACTTGTCGGCGGCGTCCCATGTGTATTTGTCGAGCTGCGGATGAAGGAGCGACCACTTGAGGGCGTTCTCTGGCGAGATGGAGCTGAACTGCTCGGCAATGATGGCATCGCCTTTCACGTCTTGCCCGCTGATCTGCTGCCCATTGATGGCCACGCCGATGAAAAAGTCTTTCTTGTAGGCGTTTTTCAAAGAGGTGGGCGCATGCGCCGCAGCCGTAAATCCAACAACCGTGAGCGCTGCGAGCGCCACCGGCAGGGTCTTTCTTAAAGTTTTTGCGAACATGCTTCCTCCTCTAAATACCCAGGGTCAATGGCGGGGTGAATCTGTTCGTTCCGTTCGCGTTCACCCGGACCTGATCCGCCGCCGCGAAGGAGGCCCGGAAAAACACACAATTCAACAAGAAACAAACGGCCGCAACTGGCGCGGCCGTGAGCGCCGAGCTAGGAAGCAGAAGATTGCGAGAACCCCTTGCGCCGTTCGGCGAGTTCATTGGCAATGTTCTGGCTCACTTCCCTCGTAATGGGGTAGAACATCAGGCAAGCTGCCGCGGCAAAGAACGCCAGACCCGCATAAACACTGGCGGTAAGCAGGATGCCCGATTGCGCGTGCGCAGACTGCACAGTAGCTTTAGACTCAAATCCATAGAAAGAGAGGAGCCAGCCGGCAATGGCTCCGCCCAGGGCCAAACCGGCCCAGAGCGCGAAGACGACCGCGGAGGTGACTGTACCGCTGGCGCGGCGGCCGGTCTTCCACTCGCCGTAGTCGGCAACGTCGCCCATCATGGCCCACAAGATTGGACCCGACAGACCAAAGGAAAGCTGACGAAGGACCTCAGTACCGATAATCAGCACCGTGGCCGTGGGCGGAAGCACAAACAACAGTACAGTGAATAATCCCGTCATAAACATGCTGGCGAAGAACAACTGCCGCTTGCCCATGCGAACCGAGACTGCGGTGGACAAGGCTACGCCAATCAGCACTGCAATCAGTCCGAAGCCGTTGAACCACGAGAAGAGTTCAACGTTGCCGACTACATACCGGAAGTAAGGCAGCATGACGTTGCCGCGGATGACCAGCGCGCTGAAGTAAAACAACGTGACCAGAAACAGCAGAACCCACGGGCGGTTCTTGAACAGATCGGAGAGATCCTGCGTAAGAGAGGACTTTTGCTGCGGGTCAGGCTGGACACGCTCCTTGGTGCAGAGGAAGGCGATGATGAAGAAGATGGCGCTCAGGCCCGACAGAACGCCCATGGTGAGCTGATAGCCGAGAGCGTCGTTGCCATGGCCGAAAAACCGGACCATGGGGATGGCCAGACTGGAGACGATGAAGCCGGCGGAGTTGGCGGCAATCTGACGGTAAGACGAGATGCTGGTGCGCTCGTCGGGGTCCGAGGTCATGACGGCAGTGAGCGAGGCGTAAGGCACATTATTGACGGTGTAGACCACGCGAAGCAGGATGTAGGTGGTCCAAGCGTAGATGATCTTGGCCGCCGGGCTGATATTGGGCGTGGTAAAGGTGAGCACCCCGATGATGCCGAAGGGAATGGCGGTCCACAACAGCCAGGGGCGGAACTTGCCCCATTTTGTGTTGGTGCGGTCGGCGATGACGCCCATAACCGGATTGAGGAAGGCCACGCCCAGGCCGACAACGAGGAACAGCGTTCCCGCCTGCGCAGCGGTCAGGCCGAAGGTGTGAGTGTAAAAGTCCAGCTGCAGAGCGAGCATGGCCTGAAAAACAAAATTGGCCGCCAAATCGCCCAGGCTGTAACCGAATTTCTCTGAGAATGAAAGTGTTTGCCGCATTCCTGCCTCGTCTTTCGCCAGCGTCTCCGCTTAGTGCGTGACCTGCAAAGTTGATTTGTTGAGATCCGCGTCGCGGAAGCATTCGCCGTCTATCGGCCCTTTGCACGAAAAGAACGGCGCCCTGTACTCCAAAGGGATAATACCCCATGGAACCTGCCGCTGTTTTGCCGCGGGCAAAACGCCAAAAAGGCCGCGCATCACCGCAGTTGTTCCGTGATTGAAAGAAGAAAGCCGGCCCATTTTTACGCTTTCGATAGGATGCAGAACAGTGTAATCACCGGAATCCGCCACGAGCAAGAAGAAAAGCGATTTTCTTAAAGGGAAACGGAACAGAAACCGGGATATTTGCGGCGGCAGCAGAATATCCTGGATCATCCCGAGAACAGCCCGGACGCGTCGGCGTGGATTGCTCGTTGCCCCTGCCATGGATGATTTCCTGTAGGATGGACGACGATCGAGGCAAAGAAGTTTTCGGCAAAGTTTTTCGGGGATCGCGAAATGCCAGGAGGACGCCATGCAACCAACTTGTGACCAACGGATTTCTAAAGGAAGCGGCAGGCGGCTGACGAGGCTTGCGGCATGGATTGCCGCTGTGCTGTTTGTGTGCCTGGGGCTCGGGCTCGCTCAGGGCAGCCGCGCGCAGACCGCGCAAAAGCACGCGGACTCCGGCATTCGCAAGCAGCGCATGATTGTCCTGACCGACATTGGCGCTGAAGCAGACGACACGGAAAGCACTGTGCGCCTGCTGCTGTACTCGGACGTGATCGACATCAAAGGCTTGATCGCCACGACCTCGATCTGGAAGAGAACGTCCGTATCCCCGGAGCTGATCGATCAAGTGATTCGCGCCTACGCCAAAGTCCACCCGAACTTGGTGAAGCACGACCCGAACTACCCCACCGCCGAAGCGCTTGAAGCCGTGTTGAAACGCGGCTGGCCGCAGTACGGAATGAGCGGAGTGGGCGACGGCAAAGACTCGGAGGGGTCCGACTGGATCATCAAAAACCTGGAGCAGAACGACGACCGGCCTTTGTGGATCACGGTGTGGGGCGGAGCAAATACGCTGGCGCAGGCGCTCTACAAGCTGCGGGCAACGAAACCGCCAGCAGAGGTGGATCGGCTGGTGGCCAAGCTCAGGGTGTACACCATCAGCGACCAGGACGACAGCGGCCCGTGGATGCGGAAGAACTTTCCGAATCTCTTCTACATTGTGAGTCCCGGCGGACTCTACGACGACGCCACGTGGACCGGCATCATGGCCGTGGTTCCCGGCATCGATAACTCGACGATCGGCAACAAGTGGCTGGCTGAGCACATTCAGCAGGGGCACGGGCCGATGGGCGAGGCCTATCCGGATGTGGCCTGGGGCATGGAGGGCGATACGCCTTCGTGGCTGGCGCTGATCCCCAATGGCCTGGGCGATCCCGAGCATCCCGAGTGGGGCGGTTGGGGAGGACGCTACGAGCTCTATCGGCCAGAGATTCACGTCAACGACCCGCGCACATTCCTTGGCGGCGTTCCCATTCCGCAGGAGACGCGGCCTATCTGGACCAACGCGCTTGACGACTACGCTCCGCCGACCTACCCGGAGTACGGACGGGCAACACGGAACGGCACCAAGCCGATCCACGACTACAAGGCTACGCTGTGGCGCTGGAGAGACGACTTCCAAAACGACTTTGCGGCGCGCATGGAATGGACCACGAAGTCCTATCGCGAAGCCAACCATCCTCCGGTTCCTATCCTCGATACTCCAGAGGCGTTTACGGTCAAGTCAGGGCAGAGTTTTCGGCTGAGCGCGCACGCAACCGATCCGGATGGCGACAGCGTGAGTTATCTGTGGTTCCAATACCCTGAGGCGGGAAGTTACAAAGGCCGGGTGCTGGTGCCGCTGGTCGAGAATCTCAACTTCAACGACTTTGTCGCGCCAAAGGTGGACAAACCGGAGACGATCCACTTTATTTTGCGCGTCACAGACAAAGGCACACCTCCGCTGTCGCGCTACAAGAGGGTGATTGTCACTGTAACTCCGTAATTAACTTGCCGATGGGTTGCGAATGGATGAATCCCATCGTGATTTAATCTAAGTGCTGAATTTGCCCGTAGACTTAGTGGCTGGCCGAGCTCTGAAGACCTTGGCCTGACAGCACAAGCTTGCCAATGGCTCGCTCTGCATTTGGAACGGCCATGTCAGCGAGCGATGGAAGGTTCAAGCCTTCAACCCGAATGGTTTGCACATCCTCGATGCCGACAAATTTGAGTATTTGACGCAAATAAGGTTCAACAAAATCCCAAGGCTTCCAAGGGCCATCCGTAAAGACCCCTCCAGAAGCAATCACAAGGATTGCTCTTTTCCCTTGGGCCAGTCCTTCCACTCCTGCCTTTGCATACTGGAAGGTTTTTCCAGGGCGAACGACAAGGTCTATCCATGCTTTAAGCAATGAAGGAATGCCGAAGTTCCACATAGGTGTCGCAATCACCAATAAGTCCGACGCAAGCAGTTCTTCGGTCAGCTTGTCCGATAGACGGGCCGACTGGTGATTTTCTTCAATTTCCTTCAAATCTCTTGACGCGATAGCCTTCAGCACATGGCTATCCAGATGGGGCAATGGATCGTCGGCCAAGTCGCGATAGACAAACTTTGCGTCAGGATAATCTTCGCGAAGTTTTGCATCCAGTTTCCGAGCGATCGTCCGGCTGGCTGATTCACTACCTCTGGGGCTCACCGAGACAACAAGAATTTGCTTCGTCATTATGCACATCCTTTTATGCGAGACATTCATTTGCCGTTGATGGCCTGCCAGGCGGCCAGTGAGTCCATGTAGTCTCTCCAGCGGACAATTCTTCGGTCTTTTATGGTGACGACGGAGACAAATCGATTGTCATAAGCGCCGCCGGTTCTCAGAATCTTGCCGTGAACCTGATATTCCAGAACAACGACGCCATGTTCCTTGTCATAGTGAACGGCAAGGTTATCGCCTTTGTGAACCTTGATGTTGTTTCCATATCCGGAATACGCGGCTACCAAATTCTCTCGCCCGTGAATCTTCTCGGGCCAACCGGGGAAGCGGTATAGAAACTCAAATTCTGCGTCATCGGCAATCGTGTCGAAGTAGTGATCTCCATCGACCAGGCCTTTCAAGCCTTTCATCACAACGTCAAAGAATGGATTCAGAGCTTCATGTTGAGGATATTTGTCTTTTGGCACCGGTTAACTCCTTCATTTGCTTGCTTTTCTTGTGCTCCCTACCGATTTATAGTGGATTATATAGCGGTCTTCATTCGAAGATAAGTACGCATCTCAAACTCGGTAACGTACTTGGAGGTAAGTTATGAAAGCAACCGGTAAACCGAGGCAGTTGGACCCGGTTTTTATATGCGGGCATGATGATCCCCTGGCCATTCGGGAGCTTCTTACCAAGGTAGGAGATAAGTGGACAATCTTCTTGATCCTCGCACTTGCCAAGATCCACAACGGTCGAGCCCGCTTTTCAGAGCTGGAACAATCGATACCGACTATCTCCCAAAGAATGCTGACGGTGACGTTGCGGAGTTTGGAACGGGATGGATTGGTGACGAGGGAGGTATTTCCTGAAGTTCCCCCACGTGTTGAATATGAACTAACAAGTCTCGGCAAGAGCTTGCTTAGCCCGATGGAAGTGCTCTTTGACTGGGTTGAAGGAAATTGGGAGGCTGTAAAAAACTCCCAGTCACAGTTCGACGCAAAGAAACACTGAGCCCAGGCGGATGTTATTAACACAATAAGACGGCAAGCTGCTGCTTTATGAATCTGTCCCATCCTTCTCACGATGAGCTGCGAAAAGGATGGGACAGATTCACGATAGCATTGCGCGAAACGAGCCTATCGCCGCCTGGTGGTTGCGCGGCTGGCATCCTCGACGAGCGCGGCGCGCGCGCCTTCGGGAGAGCGACGCCAGGCGAAGTAATCGTTGAGCGCCTTGAGCCCCGGCTCGTTGGGAACCGGCCCGGTGTGCGGCGTTCCGTTGAAGTACATGAGCTCCGGCTGCTGGTCGCTGAATGCGGGCCAGTTGGGCATCCCCTTGCCATTGGGGTCGCCATACTTTGCGAAGTTGGTCCAGTAAGTCGCCATGGCGTCGGAGATGACGTGATCCGCCGCGGTGGGCTGCTCGTGCTGCAACTCGTTCAAGTGTCCAAAGACGTAGGGGACTTCCCTGCCGTGCGGCGCGCCAATGCCAGCCTGCGGCGAACCGGCGGGATAGTCCGGGTGCTGATCGAAATAGTAGTAGAAGACCTTTGACTTGCCGCGCTCGGACTGCAGCTTGGCCCAGATCCAGGTGTGCCAGCCAAACGTGGAATCGCGGGCCAGATCGCGGGCGGTCTTGGGCACGGTCGTATCGCCTGCCGGATAGGCTTCAAGCAGCTTGTCGGCAAAAGCTCCGTAGCGGCTATGCACGCTCTGGATGTACTCCCGAGGCGTGCTGAAGTGGGAGAAGCTGGCGCCTTCATCGGAGTTGTAACCGATCAGCACCGGAATGTCGTTGAAGTTCTTTCCGTCGTAGAGCGTGTACTGATCGGTGGGCAGCACCCAGCCATCGATGATGGGCCAAGCCATTCCGCGCGTGGCGGCCAGAATCTTCTCGGCCGGCAGCTTGCGCAGTTCGGCGAGCGACGAAGCTCCCGCGTTCTGCTGGAAGGCCAGGCCATCTTTCTCGGCGCTGGCCAGCGGCCGCATATTTTCGCCTGGCTGCCCGGATGGACGTGCAGGGCCGAAGGAACCGCCGCTCTCAGAGGCCGCGCCCTCAAACAGGCCCTTGGCCAAAGGCGATGCGCACAACTGGCTCACCGCGATTCCACCCGCCGACTCGCCGAAGATGGTGACTTTGTTCGGGTCGCCGCCAAAGGCTGCGATGTTCTGCTTGATCCACCTGAGCGCGGCAATCATATCGAGCAAGCCATAGTTGCCGGAGACGTGGTCCGGCGACTCGGCGCTCAGCCCGGGATGAGCGAGGAATCCAAGATTGCCCACACGATAAGCGATGCTGACCAGCACGACGCCTTTCTTGGCCAGGACCTCGCCACTGTAGGTTGGTATGGATGTGCCGCCGCCCGCGAAGCCGCCGCCGTAGATCCAAACCAGCACCGGAACCCGGCTGGATGCGGACTTAGCGGGGCTCCAAACGTTCAGATAAAGGCAATCCTCGCTCATGGCGCTGCCGCTCAGTCCGCCTTGCACGCACTGCGGCGCGAATTTGTCGGCCTGCCGCACACCTTCCCATTTAGCCGCCGGCTGCGGAGCACGCCAACGCAAGTCGCCCACCGGAGGCGCGGCAAAGGGGATTCCCCGATAGACCGTAAGCCCGTTTTCGACTGTGCCGGCCAACGTTCCCTGTTCAACCTTTGCTGTGGGCGCAGCGCCCACGCTCATTGTGGTGATTGCCGCAACGGCTATTGCAAGCAGAGCCTTTCTCATGTTCAAATCCCTTCCCGCTCTCGAACAAAAACATTGGAGCCAAGGCCGCAGTCTGTCTGCGGCGCGTAACCAATGTACATGGCGCGCCCTTTGGTTTCCCAGTCCCGCCAAGGGCAGAAAGAAATGGTCTGATTTCCCGGCGCATCCTTATCGATTCCATCGATAGATAGTGGATGGAGTTTGCAGCCTGATATCCGCAGGCCACGGTGCGTCCTGCTAAAGTGCGCCTGCGTCTGTAGAATGGATGCGCATCGGAGAATAGTGCTCGTCGTTGCAGTTCTTTCTGGTAACCCCATTGATTTGCGCCCACCCGGCACAAACGCAGAGCGACGCTTCCGATATGCGTGTGAATTTTTTAAGGAGAAGCCTCATGCAAGTTGTGCCGTTTTTTCGCAACCCCTTGATTCCAACCCTGGTCCTGCTGGCCGCGTGCCCCATTGCAATGGGCCAAGGCGCACAAAAGCGGGTGGTCCATGCCGACCTTGCCCACGTTACCGGGCCGCACTCGAAAGCGCCGATGCTGGTGGTGGGCGCGGGCCGCGCTGAAGAAGGCCTGCGCGCGGACTGGCAGCAACAGCTTGCCACCGTGCAAAGCGATATCGGCTTTCACTACCTGCGCATGCACGGCATTCTGTGCGACGAGATGGGGGTCTACACCGAAGACCGGAAAGGCAACCCCCAATACAACTTTCAATACGTCGACACGCTCTACGACGCGCTGCTGAAGATGCACATCCGCCCATTCGTCGAGCTGACGTTTATGCCAAGCAAGCTGGCGGCGGGCAACTCCACCGTCTTTTGGTGGAAGGGCAATACCTCGCTGCCGAAAGATCCGGCCAAGTGGTCGGGGCTGATCAAGGCGCTGGTGGACCACTGGAAGGAGCGCTACGGCGAGGATGAGATTAACCAGTGGTACTTCGAGGTGTGGAACGAGCCGGACATCGGCGGCTTCTGGCCTCATCCGCTGACCGAGTACTTCAAACTCTACAAGAACACTGCGGAGGCCATCCGCAGCGAGTGCGCCAAGTGCCGCATCGGCGGGCCCGCGAGTGCAGTGCCATACGCCGCCGAAGAGGCCTTCGAGAAATGGATTGTGGCCAACCCGGAGCCGATCGACTTTATCGCCGTGCATGCGTACGGAGTGAACCAGGGCTATCTTGATACCGATGGTACGGCGGGGACGATTCTCAACCCCGATCCCGACGCGGTGAGCGGGCGCATGCAGCA
>CAYZVG010000074.1:0-10630 GCA_964481595.1 uncultured Occallatibacter sp.
GCGTAAGGCGTCAGGCCAGGCCATGCGGGGTTTGCCATTCCAAACAGATCTTCACGCATCATAGGAACACTCCAGAAAGCGATTGGGCCGGCAAGAATCCGCGCGGCGCGATTGGTGCTGCAACGGGAACGAGGAATACTGACCGGGCCGGTTGCTTCATGCACAACCAAACCCTCTATCACCAAGAATGTTGCGAGCGGCCAAGAATGACAATGCACATTCCTGTGTAATCGATGCTGGCCTGTCGGTGCTCACTCAGTGTGCGACGGTAACAGCCGATTTGATTACCGAACGCAATCAGCTTTTGTGTGTGTCTCGAACTTGGAGGATGTGCTTGTGGATATCGAGGCGATTGCAACCGAGGCGGGATCTTTACAGCCCGCCGCGCGCCCTGCCACACTGGAGCGTGGACACGCAGACAGTAGTCATCCTCGATTTTGGCTCTCAGTACACGCAACTGATTGCCCGCCGCATCCGCGAACAGAATGTTTTCTCCGTGGTGTTGCCATGCACCGTGCCGTTGGCCGATGTGCAGGCCTTGAAGCCCATCGGCCTCATCCTCTCCGGCGGCCCATCGTCGGTATACGATGCGGACGCGCCGGCGGCAGACCCGGCTCTACTCAAGTTGGGCGTGCCCATTCTCGGCATCTGCTATGGATTGCAGTTCATCGTGCATCATCTGGGCGGCAAGGTGCGCTCGGCCTCAAAGCGCGAGTATGGTCACGCCGAAGTCACGGTTGAAGACAGCCAGACGCCGCTGTTTGCCGGCCTGCCGTCAACGCTCGCTGTTTGGATGAGCCACGGCGACGAGGCGCTCGAGTTGCCCGAGGGCTTTCACCGTACCGCGGTTACGCAAAATGCGCTGGCCGGCATTGCGAATGAGGAGCGCCGCATCTGGGCCGTGCAGTTTCATCCCGAGGTGCACCACACGCCGCTGGGGCCTCAGCTCATCAAGAATTTTCTGTTCAAAATTTGCGGCGCTGCGGGCGACTGGACGCCCGCGCACTTTATCGAGAGCACTGTCGCCGCCATTCGCGCCAAGGTGGGCAAGGGCCATGTCATCTGCGGACTCTCCGGCGGCGTGGATTCGTCGGTAGCCGCCGTGCTGGTGCACAAAGCCATCGGCAGCCAACTCACCTGCATCTTCGTCAACAACGGCGTCCTGCGCAAAAACGAGTTTGAGAGCGTGCAGAAAAACTTGCGTGACAAGCTCGGCCTCAACATTGTCGCCGTGGACGCAAGCAAGCGCTTTCTCGACAAACTTGCCGGCGTTACTGAGCCGGAAAAAAAGAGAAAGATCATCGGCGCGGAATTCATCGCGGTCTTCGACGACGAGGCCAACCGCATCGCGCAGGAGACTGGCGGCGTCGACTGGCTGGTGCAGGGCACGCTCTATCCCGACGTCATCGAGTCCAGCAGCGTGAAAGGCCCCAGCCAGACCATCAAGAGTCACCACAACGTGGGTGGTTTGCCGGCGCACATGAAGCTCAAGCTCATCGAGCCTCTGCGCGACCTGTTCAAAGATGAAGTCCGCCGCATTGGCCGCGACCTGGCCATGCCCGAGGACGTGCTCGGACGCCAGCCGTTCCCCGGTCCCGGCCTGGCCGTGCGCATTCTTGGCGAAGTGACGCCAGAGCGCGTGGCGCTGCTGCAGGAGGCGGACGAGATCGTCGTCGGCGAGATTAAAGCCGCCGGACTCTACTCGAAAATCTGGCAGAGCTTTGCCGTGCTGTTGCCGGTGATGAGCGTGGGCGTCATGGGCGACCAGCGCACCTATGCTTACACCGCGGCGGTGCGCGCCGTGCACTCCGAGGACGGCATGACCGCCGACTGGACGCCGCTTCCCTATGACGTTCTCAAGCGCATCTCAAGCCGCATTGTGAATGAGGTCCGCGGCATCAACCGCGTGGTCTACGACATTACCAGCAAGCCGCCCGGCACCATCGAGTGGGAGTAATTTTCAGTTTGATAACAACCTGAATCGCAGAGAGAAGCAAGTGAACGGGAAGAACCGTGGAGACGCCGATGGGTGCAATCCACGGGTTTTCTTTTTTGGGGCAACGCAGCAGCAGGTACGGGCAGCATTTCCAGGAAATGCCATAATTACTGAAATATGGCATACTATGCTGGAGGTGGCAGACAATGCCTGAAGTGGTAATTCTTGGCGAAAGTGGCAGAATCGTCCTTCCGGCGGCAATCCGAAACGAGTTCGGACTGAAGACTGGAGACCGCCTGACGGTTGCGGTGAATGGAGATCGAATAGAGATCCTGAGCATGGATATGGCGCTGAACCAGATCAGGGAATCGATTGTTGGAAAGCGCGGGAGCATGAAAGGGCTGCTGGAGGAATTCCTGGACGAGCGGCGCGAAGAAGCCCGGCGCGAGCAGGCCGAGCATGACTAACATCGTGCTCGATGCCTCGGCGGTTCTGGCGATGGTCTACGGCGAACCGGGCGGCGCTAAGGTTCACTCGGCCATTGTTTCTCCGCTCTATTTGGTTGCAATCAGCGCGGTCAACTGGTGCGAGATATTGACAAAACTCGGCCAGAAAAGCCCAATCATGACGGCTGACAAGCTGGTGGCGATCTTGCCCGGCGTTGAGGTCGTACCGTTTGGCCAGGATCAGGCGGAACAGGTCGCCGCTCTGGCGAAAAAATGTCCCCACATTTCATTGGGAGATCGTGCCTGCCTCACTCTGGCGAGTTGCCTTGGTTCGACAGCTTGGACAACTGACAAGATATGGGCGCAGATGCCCGTGGGCGCCAAATTAAAGATGCTCCGCTAAAGCATCGTTGAGATGCCGTTAAATCTGTTTCCTGCAAAGTCAGTTC
The DNA here is from genome assembly GCA_964481595.1 of uncultured Occallatibacter sp. Classification (GTDB taxonomy): domain Bacteria; phylum Acidobacteriota; class Terriglobia; order Terriglobales; family Acidobacteriaceae; genus Telmatobacter. The sequence goes on from CAYZVG010000074.1 coordinate 2,832, forward strand.
AGCTGCTCCCCGCCCATGCGCAACGCAGCCACTTCGCGGCTGAGCTCATCAAGGCGCGCCAGCAATTCATCGTGGTGCTTGTCGGCGCTGGTGGGTTCAAAGGCTTCCACGTAAAAGATGCCGTTGGGCTCCAGCTCGCAGCGGCGCACCTGGTCCAAATTCTCAAAGCCCTGCCGGTGGATCACATCGAGCAGTTCCTCGCGGGTGAGCGACTCGCGCGCCAACATCTTCGGATCGATGCGGCCGTCGCGCACCAGCACCGCCGCACTGCCCTCCAGCACGCGCGTGAGCCGTGGCGAGCGGAACAGCACGCGCACCACCAGCCAGTTGATGGCCAGCAGTCCAAACGCGCCAATCACGCCACCGCTCACCGAGTTGTCGTCGCCGATGATGGCGTTTTGCACGGTGTTTGAGAGCGAAAGCAGAACCACCAGGTCAAAGGGGTTCAGTTGCGCCAGCTCACGCTTGCCAAACAGGCGCAGCAGCACCACCAGCACCAGGTAGACGATGACCGGGCGCGCCAGCTTCTCAACAATCGGAAGCGGCAGTTGGAACATGTGATCGAAGATGACGGAAAAGTTCATGCCAACGAGCATAGCCGGACGGACGGCTCTGGTGAAGCCTCAAGGGCAACTGCAGGCGGGCCTGCATGTTCGGTTCAACCGGACTCTGACAGTCTGGTACAGTGAGTTATGCGGCTGCGGCGCAGGCCTGGGCATTGCGCTCGCGGCCGGGATTCCCGGCAGCAAGCCGCTATTGACTGAAGATTGAAGCAGACCGGAATGAGTGCGACCATGAAGGATTCTTCCCCGCAGATTGCTCCGTTCCGCATCGATCCCAAGTTCGATGTGCGCCCCTGGGGCTCTCAGGACTTGCGGCCGTGGTTCGACGTGCAGGCTGACGGCGAGCCGATTGGCGAGGCCTGGCTCACTGGCGATATGTGCCGCGTTGCGACCGGAGAGTTTGCCGGCAAGCGGCTTGACGAGGTGTTTCGCCTGGCGCATTCTTCGCTGCTGGGCCCCGCTGCGCCAGTGGCCGATTCACCGCTGCTCATCAAAGTCATCATGGCTAAGCAAAAGCTCAGCGTGCAGGTGCATCCAGATGACGCCATGGCGCAAAAATACGGCGATCCGCGCGGAAAGACCGAGTGCTGGTATGTACTGGGCGCTGAGCCCGGTGCGGAGGTGGCTCTGGGCTTGAAGCCGGGCGTCACGCTGGCGCAGGTGGAGAAGGGAATCGCCGACAACACGCTTGAAGAGAGCCTGAACATGGTGCCGCTTGAGCTTGGCGACGTGATCTTTGTGGATGCGGGCACCGTACACGCCATCTGGCCCGGCTCCGTTCTGCTTGAGACGCAGCAGAACTGCGATTTGACCTACCGCATGTACGACTACGGCCGCCCACGCGAACTGCACATTGCCAAATCGCTTGAGGCCGTCAAGTTCGAGACGCGGGCCGGAAAAAGAGCGCCCATAGCTCTGGCCGATCGCACGGTTCTCATCGACGATGAATACTTTCGCGTGGAGCGGATTCCGGTTGCCGGCAAGCGAACCGGTGCAAGCCTGCGCGGGGACTCGTCCGCGCAAAAGCCTGCCGGGCTCGCGTACCTTTTTGCGGCCGAGGGCGCAGGCAGAATTTCCGGCACGGGGTTCGAAGCTGTCGGCCTGCCTGCCCGCGCCATCGCGGCCGTCCCTGCTGCTTCTCCTGAGTTCGTTGTCGATGACCTGGGCGGGCTTGACCTAATCCGGATTACGCCCAACTGGCCGCCAAACTACAACGGAGCCGCGCAATGAGCTGGCGGGATTCCGTCGTCGCCTTCATCCGCGCCGAGGCTCTGCCCCGCGACAAGTTCAGCCACCAGCCGCGGCTCTATGCGCTGGCCTGCCGCATTGGCCAGGGCATGGTGTACGACGACGACGTTGTGTTTGCCGCTGCATGGCTGCACGATCTTGGCGTCTTTGCGGGGCACAGGCCGGCAAACCCCGAAGAGCTTGCGCGCTGGGATCACGTGCCCTACACCATCGCCCGCGCGCGCCAACTGCTGGCCGGCTGGGGCTTTCCCAACACCAAGATTGAGGCGGTAGCTCAGGCCATCGCCACGCATCAACCGCAGGACGATCCGCAATCCATCGAAGCCATTCTGCTGCGCGACGCCGATATCCTTGAGCAGCTTGGCGCGGTGGGCGCGGTGCGCGCGCTGGTGAAGGTGGGCCGCGATACCCGCTATGAAACCGCGGCCCAGGTGCTTCCGGTGCTGCGGCGCGCGCTCGAAACACTGCCCGGAAAGCTTCGGCTTGCAGCGGCGAAGGACCTGGCCGCGCCCAGAGTTGAGCAGCTTCGTTCCTTCCTCGCGGCTCTTGAAGAGGAGTCGGGCGGGTTGCTGTAACGGCGACTGACTTTCAGCCGAGCGACGGAATAGGCTCTGGTGCGGCACCGGAACTTTTTCTCCCCGATGGGGTTCCCAAATGTGACAGCTCTTGAGCCGGCTCGTCTAAAACGTTGAGCCGGCAGCAAAAATGCGAGCGTCGTTTCTGCCCGTGGCGGCATCGAAGAGACGCAGCAAGTACAGGAGAAATGGAAAAATGAATCGGTCACTGGTAACAAGAAACATGGCGAGACTTCTGGTTTGGTCCGGCGTGGTTGTTTTAAGCGCCGTGGTGGCGCTGGGCCAGGATTCGGCGGCGGCCGGCAGCCAGCGTACCGACGGCCAGATCGAGATGGATGTGGTTCATGCGCTCGACGGATCGCAGGCCCTCAAGAACGACCTGATCACGGCCGCGACCATCCAGGGTGAGGTCACGCTGGCCGGAACGGTCTCGACCGACGCATCGAAGAAGCTGGCCGAGTCGATCGTCGCCAAGGTGCCGGGCGTATCCAAGGTCAACAACAACCTTACGGTGGGCAATCCCCAGGATGCTCTGAATGCCGCCGGCGTTCCTGCCGATGAGACCGACCCCGGCACGCAGCAGCAGGCTAGCGCGCCCGCCGATAACGGCCCCGGCGCCCAGGCGGCTCCGCAGCAGTATCCCAACCAAGATCCCAATCAGGCGCAGTACCCGGCTCCCGCGCAAGGTCAGCAGGCCCAGTATCCTCCGCAGGATCAGCAGAGCCAGTATCCGCAGCAGGGGCAGTATCCTCCTTCGCCGAGTGGCCGTCCGCAGTACGCGCCCAACCAGCCGCAGGGCGGATATCCACAGCCCGCGCCAGCCTATAAGTATGCCTCGCAGCCGGTGACCATCCCGCCCGGAACCCTGCTGCAACTGCGCACCAATGAGCCGGTTGCCAGCAAGCGCGCCAGAGACGGCGAGCCGGTGCAGTTTACGGTCATCGGCGACGTCACCTATGGCGGGGTGCTGGCCATTCCGCGCGGCGCAACCGTGCATGGCGTCATTTCGGAGAGCAAGAAAGCTGGGGAACTGGCCGGAAACCCGATTCTTGGGATTACGCTCACCTCGCTCGATCTTGGCGGACAAACCTACCCGCTCACTTCCGACGAGTTCCGGGTGAAGGGGCCAAACAAAGCTGGCCAGACGGTGAGCAACGCGGTCGGCGCAGGCATTATGGGAACCATCATCGGCTGTGCGGTGGGCAGGGGCGTAGGATGCGCCATCGGCGCCGGCGCGGGTGTTGCTGCGGGCACGGCGGCCTCCGCGGCAAGCTCCGGACCGGGCGTGTGGATTCCAGCCGAGGCGCTGGTTACCTTCCACTTGAATGCGCCGCTTACCATAAATCCCGTTGGCCCGCAGGAGGCGGCACGCCTTGCGCAGGGACTTTATCCTGGCGGACCGCAGCTCTATCGCCGCGGCCCCTATAGCCCCTACGGGCCGCGCGGGGGCTACTATGCCGCTCCTTATTATGCGTATCCCCCTGTCTACTACCGGCCGTATTACATGGCCGGAGGGGTTTACTACTGGCGGTAATTCACGCAGGTCGGCGATTCGCCGCGATTGATCGGACAACGGGCATCCTGCCAGCAGGATGCCCGTTGTGCTGGTAGCCCGCATCCTTGCCCTTCCCAAAATCGTCATGCGGAAAACCGATCCCGGCCACCGGTGCTGGAAGCTCAAGTTAGTGTGGCCATCGCTACCGTTTGAATCCGCCGGCCAGTTCCCGGTTGGTCTCGAATATAATGGATAAGTCGCGCAGAGCCAGGGTCACGCATTCACGGGATCGATCCCGCCGCGTGGGTTCTGCAGCCGGGCACTAATCGCAGCCCGGTTTGCGCGAAGATCCGGTCTCTCGCGTGCTCTCGGGAAGTGATAGAGCAGGCATGAGAACCAACAACAAGGCGGGTCCCAGCGGGGCTGCTCATACGAGCGCCCGATCGATGGGTCCGGTTTTAGAGAGTCGAAGGCTAGAGCCACTCATGATTCGTTTTCTGCAGACTGACAATCGCATGACCAAGGCGCTTTTGGTCGTCATCATCGGCGCCGCCACGGTGTCCATGTGCGTGTACCTCATTCCCGGGCTTACCGGCAGTGCCGCCGCATCGGCAAACACCTACGCCGTCATCTATCCGCACTGGTACAGCCGCTTTCTTTCCACCGGGGTCGAGGTTTCTCAGATGAAGGTGGAAGAGACCGCGCGGCGGCAGCTGCAGCAGCGCAGCCCGCAATATGCTGACAACCCGATGGTGCTCAACTTTTATGAGGCGCAGGTGGGTCAGCAACTGGTGCAGCAGCAGGTGCTTCTGCAAGAGGCCGACAAGCTGGGTATCCGCGCAACCGACGACGACGTGCGCCAGTACCTGCACACTGGGCCGACTGGCGAGGTTCTGTTTCCCAACGGCAAGTTCATTGGCAACGACCAGTATGCGGCGCTCATCTCCGAGCGGCTGAATATGTCCATCAAGGACTTTGAAGATAGTGTCAAGACCGACATCATCGTTCGCCGCCTGCAGGCCCTCATCACGGCCGGCGTAACGGTCGGCGATCAGGAAGTCCGCGAAGCCTATCGCAAGGGAAATCTCAAAATCAAGTTCGACTACGCGGTGCTTTCCGCCGACGATCTGAGCAAGACCATCAATCCCTCCGACAGCGATCTTGAGTCCTTCTTCAAAAAGAACGCGGCGCGCTATGCCGCCGCCGTTCCCGAGCAGCGCAAGATCACCTACTTCGCCTTTACGCCCAGCCAGATTCCCGGCGGCGTGCCGCAGCCTTCGCAGCAGCAGATTCAGGCGTACTTTACCGCGCATCAGGCGGAGTATTCGGTTCCCGATCAAGCCCGCTCGCGGCACATTCTCATCCAGGTGCCTGCCGGCGCTGACGCCAAGACCGACGCGGCGGCCAGGGCCAAGGCAGAAGATGTTTTGAAGCAGCTCAAGGCGGGCGGCAACTGGACTGCGCTGGCCAAAAAGTACTCCGACGATCCGGGCAGCAAAGACACCGGCGGCGAGCTGGGCATGGCGCAGCGCGGCAAAATGGTGCCCGAGTTCGACAAGGCCCTCTTCGGGCAGAAGATTAACGACATCCAGATCGTGAAGAGCCAGTACGGCTACCACGTTGTGCAGGTCGAGGAGCGCACGGCGGCCCACACCCAGTCGCTCGCCGAAGTGCAGCCCACGATTCAGGCCACAATGCTTCGCCAGGCCGCCGCGGTGGCCGAGGACAACTACGCCAAGGCGCTTACCTCTGAGGCCATCAAGAATGGACTTGAGAAGACGGCGGCGGCGCATCACCTTGATGTGGTGACTTCGCCGCTGGTCGGCCGCGACGGCGTCATCGCCGCGCTGCCCGATAGCGCGCAGCTTCTCACCATCGCCTTCGCGTCCAAGCAGGGCGACCCGCCGCAGTCCGCGCCTACCGGCGAGGGCTATGCGGTCTTTCAGGTCACGGGTGTCGCCGCGGCTCACGCGCCTGCATTCGCCGATTGGAAGTCGCATGTGCTTGACGACTTCCGCCAAGAGCAACTGCCCACATTGCTGAACCAGAAGACCGCGCAACTGGCCGAACGGGCGAAGAACGAAAACGACCTGGCCAAAGCCGCAAAGGAGATGGGCGCAACCATCAAGACCAGCGACCTGGTTGGACCGTCCGGTCAGGTGCCCGATCTGGGCGCGGTGGCGCAGGTGGCCCCGCAGCTCTTTAACCTTTCGGTGGGCAACATCAGCGGGCCAATCATGGCGCAGCGCACCGGCGTGGTGGCCAAGATCGTCGACAAACAGGAGCCCTCGGCCGACGAGATCCAGAAGAACTTCGACGAAACCAAGGACGAGCTTCTCGACCAGCGCCGCACTGAAGCATTCGATGTCTTCATGAGCGGAGTGATGGACGACTACAAGAAGCACAACCGCATCCGCACCAGCGCCAAGGCAAAGTCGCCTCTTACGCCCGGCATGTAAGCGCGTCCGCCGGATCAAGCCGCACAGAAGGGCCCGCAGCCACATTGGCCGCGGGCCTTTTTTGCGTCCCGGCCAATCTTTGCCGAATGAGATGTAGGCCATCTTTGAATCCGGATCAGACGCCCCTTCAATCCGGAATGGACGAATCCGTATTTCGGATTGGACGGAACTTTGATCCGCAACCGGCTCTTTGCCGCGCCGTTTTCCTGCCTCATGGGCTGAGCCCGCAGGCGCGCCGGAGATAATGAACCTATGCAATTCGAGCGTTCTTCCGGCATTTTGCTTCATGTCAGTTCTCTGCCTTCCGCGGGAGGCATCGGCGATCTGGGTCCGGCCGCCCACCAGTTGATCGAGTTTCTTGCCTCGGCCGGCCAGCACGTCTGGCAGGTTCTGCCCCTCAGTCCCACCGGCTACGGCAACTCGCCCTATGCCGCGTCGTCGGCATTCGCCGGCAATCCCTCACTCGTCAGTCTCGAAGTTCTGGCGGAGTGGGGATGGATTGCCCAGAGCCGCATTTCCGGATTCGCTGCCGAAGGCTCAAGCACAGTCGACTTCGAGCAGGTGCAACGGCAGAAGATCCCGCTGCTCTACGAAGCCGCCGGCAATTTTCTCGATCACGGCCCAAACGATGCAGGCTTTGCCAATCAGTGGCGCGAGTTCGAGGAGTTTTGCCGCGAGCAATCAAACTGGCTCGGCGATTATGCGCTGTACGTCGAGTTGCGCCGCCAGTTCAACACCGGCGCGTGGACGGCCTGGCCAGAGCCCTTGCGCAAGCGAGACAAAGCCGCGCTCGCCGAGTTTGCCGCTCGCAATGCCCGCGCGCTCCAGCAGGAGCAGGCGCTGCAGTTTGCCTTCTCTCTACAGTGGAACCAACTCCGAAAAGCTGCCGCGCGCAGCGCCATTCGCGTCATGGGCGACGTGGCCATCTTCGTCAACATGGATTCGGCGGACGTGTGGGTGCATCCCGAGCTGTTCGAGCTCGATAAAGATCTCGAACCCATTCGCGTTGCCGGCGTGCCGCCCGACTATTTTTCCGCCACCGGCCAGCGCTGGGGCAATCCGCTTTATCGTTGGGATGTGCTGGCCGCGCACGGCTACGGCTGGTGGATCGACCGCATCCGCCGCGCCTGCCAGCTTTACGACATCGTGCGCCTCGATCACTTCCGCGGCTTTGAGGCGTACTGGGCCATCCCTGCCGAAGAAAAGACGGCAGTCAAAGGCGAGTGGGTCAAGGGGCCGGGCATCGAGCTGTTTCGCGCGCTTCAAGCCGCGCTGGGTCCTCTGCCGCTGGTGGCCGAGGACCTGGGCCTGATTACGCCGGAGGTCGACGATCTGCGCAAGCAGCTTGGCGCGCCCGGCATGAAGGTCATGCAGTTCGGCTTCGGCAATCGCGGTGCGCACAATCATCTGCCTCATCGCATGACTGTAGATACCGTCGCCTACCCCGGCACGCACGACA
>CAYZVG010000075.1:0-10508 GCA_964481595.1 uncultured Occallatibacter sp.
GGTTCCCGGCAGGTAGTGGAAGAGCGGCTTTTTCTCAATGGGATCGACGTGCGCCGCGCAGACGCGCGAGTGCACCAGCGAGTAATACACGCCGCCGCGGTTCTCGCGCACGCCGCAGTAGCCGCGCTCCTTGTCGCCCACGGCGCACTCGCGCGGGCAGAGCTTGCACTTGATTTTGCGGTTGGGCAGCTTCTCGTAAAAGCGCGCCTCCACGGTGAATTGCGCGTCGTTTTGCGCCTGGCCACTGTCGGCGGATGCCAGCGAAGCGGGGCTGGCTGCGGCCAACGGCGCAATCTCGCCCGCGCCAAGCGCCGCGCCCGAGGCCAGGGCGCACATCATGAATGAGCGGCGATTGAGTGCAGGCTGCTTCATCTGCGGCAGCTCCGGTGGTTGCGGTAGATCAAGTTGTAACGGGAATTCGGTTTGCATCTGCATGACGGACCTCTCTTGCCCAGTGCGGCTATACCAGTGCGGCTATATCTCGACCACGTGAATGCGACCGGGTTCGCAGTTGCCCAGGCGATGCTCGTTGTCTGCCGCGGTCGAAATGTAATGCGGCGCTCTTTGGTCGGCGTCGAGCGTCTTCAATCCCTTTTCGGCACGTTTGCGCTCAATCATCCGCCAGCCGGTTGCGTCCAGCGCTACAGGATCGAGCGAAGCAAGCAGCGAGTTGCACTTCCAGCTCAGCTCGGGCTTGAACCCTGGCCCGCCGTCGTACATGGCGGTGGTTGCATCGCAAATGGTCAAACGCATTTTGGAGCGGATGGCGGCCAGCATGTTCAAGTCGGCGACGTATGGGTCGCAGCCGTTGGGGTGGTACTTGTTGGGGTTGTGGATGACGCCATACATGTTTTTGAGCGCCAGGGTGACGCCCGCGCCGTCGTGGTCTTTCAACACCGGCACGTTGATGAGCGCGTCCACATTGCGAGTAAGGATCTTTGACAGGCGGCTGCCCACGCTGCCGTAGGCGTCCAGATCGTCTTCGTAGCCGACGCGGTCGGTGCCGTAGCATTGCACGCGGTCGCCGCCCACGGCGAGCGTGAAGCCTGCCCGCTCAAGCTCTTCGCTGTCGCGATCCCAGACGACGATGTCGGATGGTTTGATTCCTGCCTGCTGCAGCCAGCGGCAGATGGCCAGCACCAGCTCCAGGTTAGAGCTGATTCCGCGGCCTCCCAGTGTGTTCACCTTCAAGCCGACGCGCTCGCCGGGACGAAAAGCCATTCTCGCTGCCGCCTGCGGGCTGTCGCTCTCAAAGAGGGATTGCACGGCGCGATCGAACAGCGCTGCCATGCGCGCGGAGTCAATATGATTGCCGTCTGCTGCGCGAAGCTGAGGATCGTGCGCAACCACGACGCGGGAGTTTGCCGCTGGCGTGAAGTGCTGGGCCATGCTGCTGGCGCTTGTGCCGAGGGCCGCCGCGCCTGCCATGCAGGTGGTAAGGAACTGGCGGCGGTTGTTGATGCGCATGGCTGTCAAGGATCGGCTCCGGCGGCGCGGCTACACCCTAGCACCGGCCATAGCCGCACGACCCAAGGATTACATCCGTCTGCAGAGGGTTTGCAGTGATGAGGGGCACGGGCTGGCTGATGCGAGCTGGTCTTGATGCGGAGGGCCCAGCCCGCGCCCGCCGCTAACCGTTTTCGGCTTCGACGCCGGCGCTCGCCGCCAGGTTGGCGAAGAGCACCACCGGTTTCACCAGGAATCCGGCCAGGAGACGGGGAATGCGGCGGAAATCGTCAAGGAGTGAGCGGCCGCAGCCACTGAGGAATGCGCCATTGCGCATGACGTGAAGGTGGAACAGCGCTGAGACGAAGGTGAAAACGCAGACCGCCATCAGGGTTCCGTGCGTGGCGGGCGCGCCAGAGAGACGATGAGCCAGCCAGTCGAGCCCTTGAGCCAGCGCGGGAACGGCGACGGTGACGATGGAGTTCCCAATCCAGCGATTGCGCAGGCCAAGCGCTCTCTGCTGCATGGCCGCATAAGTCCCCGCAGTGAAGGTGACGTAGGCGATCTCAACCAGAACGACTACCAGGCTGCGGCGAAGCCCGGTGTGCGCCATGGCGATGACATAGACAATCGAGCGGGCGCTCGCGCTCAGCAGGGCGCATTTCCAATTCCAGCAAACCAAAGCCTGAGCAAGAAAGGGCGAACGGCTGTTTGGGAACATGTCTCAATAGTGCGGGAGCGGGAACAACGTGGCGTCAAGCAGCGGTTACAGGAACATTGAGATTCCATGCCATGCAGTTACTTTTGTGGTACGTTTCGTGCGTGATTCCGATCACCGTCTGCCGTCAAGCTGACAGCTACTCTTGAAGAGAGGGTTGCCATCGAAGAACCGATGCGCCCGCATTACTGCAAGGAGCAACTTCTTCATGGCTTACGTTGTTACAGATGCGTGCACTAAAGATTTTGTATGTGTAGAAGAGTGTTCGACCGCCGCCATTGCGCCGCGCTCCGGCGATGCCAAAGCCGGAACCGTGTCGCAGGTCTTTATCAACCCCGATGAGTGCATCGACTGCGGCAACTGCGCTTCAGTCTGCGCACAAAATGCAATTTTCCCGGTAGACGAACTGCCCGCCGACAAAGCGGAGTTTGCCGAGAAGAATAAGGCTTTCTTTAACTAGAACCGCCCTCAACTCAGAGTCACTTTCAGGCGTGCGCAGCAGAAGGCACTTGTGTGCCTACCGTGGCTGCGCACCTGACGGAGCCGGGGCTGGCGTTGTTGCCGGCGCTGCCCCTTGAGGCGTTGCGTTTGGAGACGCCGCATCTGGCTGCGTGGCCTGGGGCGAAGGTGTCTCCGCGCCCGCATCTGTTGCCGCGCTTGCCGGCTGCTCGGTGGGAGCTTCGGCGGGCTGTGCCACAGCGGCCTTGGCCTTGGCCGCCTCCGCTGTTTGTGGAGCGGCAGGCGTTACGGTCATGTTGAGCGTCTGCACGGTTGCAGGATCGTCCCGCAGCTTAAGGTAGAGTGCGCCGTTCGCGGGGTGGGGCACGGCCACCTGCGTTCCGGTAAAGTCGGACGGTACGTCGACGGGGCTTTCGAAGTCTGAAGTTGCAGAGAACGACGCAGCCAGAAACAGATTGCTTCCCCTCAAGGTGCAAGGCCTGGCAATGGCGCGCGGGCAGCGCAGTTCCTTAAAACCGGGAACGCGCACCAGGGTTCCCAGCGGTAGCCAATCACCGGCTGCGCCGTCGGCCGACAGAACGCGCACATGAATCGGCCCGAAGGCCGAGGGACCGAAGCGAGACAGCGGCTCCACGCTGCCCATGGCGGTCTTGGCGTCTTCAAGCATCAGGCTGCCGTCTGCCAATGAAAGCTGAGTGTCAAAGCTGCCGTCGTCGGCGGCCACCTCCACCTTCTCATTGCGCAAGAACTTTGCCGGCACCTTCGACCGGAGAAAGAAGACCAGCCGTCCATCCAGGGGCAGGTCGTCCGGGCTGCCAAGCTGCACCGGAGTAACAGTGGACGACTCGGCATCCTGCACGCCCTTGTTGAGCAGAACCGCCTGCGGGCGGGGAGGCGCCACAGTTACCGGCGCTTTCAGCAGGCGGCCATCCTTCAGCTCAACGCGCGCCACGTAATGTTTGCCGGGCGTCAGACGCGAGGTGGGCGCTTCGGCCTTTAACTGGAGCTGGTCGCGGTCTTCTGCGCGGCTCAGCGTGGAGGGCGAGAGCGGGATGCCGTCGACATCCGCCTTCGCTACCTCGTCAAGACGGGTGCCCAGGAGGGTTGCGTTCGCATCGCCTTCGCTCAGAGTGAGGGCGTCAAGAGAGGCGGCATCGGCAAAGGCTGTCATGGCAAGGGCTTCCGGCCTATCAATCCCGTATTGGTAGATGGAAACAGTGACTGGACCGGGTGCGGCGTCCTTCATGGGCACGGCCACTTCAAGCGACTCAGGTCTTGGCGCCTTCCATGCAAGCTTCGTCGGGCTCCCAGCCGCCGCCTGTTCCTCGATCCTGTCTACGCACAGCACATCTTGCCCCTCGAAGTGCAGCGTGTCCTCACGGCCCACCACCAGTGCCGACTGGTCGGCGGAGACCAGCTTCCATCCGCCGGGTTGCGGCGAAATCAGGTGGAACCGCGGGCCGGTCCAATCATCGAATCCCCACTTGCCGTGGATGACGCCGGTCAATTCGCCCGCGGGCAACTGTGGCAGCTCACCGTTCAGTACCAGGCCGCCCTGTGCGGGATCGGAGGAGACGGCCAGATCGATCGGTTTGCCTTTGGCGTTGCCCCCGGTCTCAATGTGGAGCGTAAGGTCGTGCACCATTTGCGAAGCAAACACCAGCGGCGCACCCTCGGCGGGCAGCACCAGGCCGGGCTTTTGCGCGCAGAACTCATCCGCGGGAGCCACTGGATGCAGGGGCTCGGGGCGGGCCGCGCCCAAAGGCGGCAGAGCCACCACCACCACCGATTTGGGATTGCGGAACGAGGGCGGCATGTTGAGGCGAAGATTGAGCGTGTCGGCCGAAGGCAGCGCCAATGCCGGGATGTACTGGAAGTGCGCTGTATGCAGCGAGGCGAGAATCCTCGCCGTGTCAACAATCGCGCCAATGTACGGGCTGTACATGCCGCTGCCGCCCAGGGGCGAGTAACTGATCTGGTTCATCAGGTCCTGGGTGCTGCCGCTGGTAAGCTGGGACACCATCGACTGGACGCCGGAGTCGTCGAGCACCATTCCCGACGAGTTTTGCGAAAGGCAGGAGACCTGTTGGTCCACGGGCCGGTCGAAGCAGTCCTGATTGATCTTGAGTCCGAGGCTCCGGGCCGCCATCTGGGCGTGGTCTTTCAAGGCCTTCGGGTCAGACTGGGATGTGACCTTCACCTGAGCCAGAAAGGCCTCCACCCGCATACGGTCCCAGCTTGCCGCCTGCAGATCCTGCGCGGCGCGGATAAAGACGCCCGGACGGTCGTGAACGGCCTTGCGCAGAGTGTTGAAGTCGCCGCCCGTCTCGGGAGCCAGGAACATAAGCGCCTGCTGTGCCTCAGCGGGAACGGTTACAAACACGCCTTCTGCGCGGACATCGGGGTTCCAGGTTTCAACGCGAGTAAACCACTCTGGCGGGGGTGGGTTGGTAGTGCCGCGCAAAAATGCCACCACAAGAACAAAGTGTTCTGACTGGCTCTCGGGCAGGTCGGGATGAATCCAAAGCCGGTCTCCCGGCAGCAGGTTGGGGACCTGGGAGATAGGCAGAGTTGCGTCGCCTCGCTTGACATGTACATCCACCTTGGGTCCGGTAAGGTCGAAGACCGGACCGTCGGCGTGCAATCCAGGAGTAACCAGGCAGCAGAGCAACAGCAACGGCAGCAGACGACGGCGCATAACACTCATTGTACGAACTTGCAGGGATATAGGGTGTATCAACAATTTACCGGCACGGCGCACATACGACATAACTGTAAATATTTCAATGCACTCGAGTGAATTTTCGGGTACACTGTGGCGTGTATAGCTCCGCAGTTAGGCAGAGCTCCGAATTCCGATGGGGCTCTATGTATTTCTCGACATCTATGTTGAGGTAAAAAAGAGAAACAAAAAATGGCTTTTACCGGGTAAGAGCCACACGATCCACCGTGCGATTCCCTACATTGATTCGAGAGATCTCATGGGTCCCCTTTTTACTGGCCGCCAAAGGGCATAAGCCTGTGGAACCAGTCACCAAAACCGAAACTATCATAGCCCGGACCGACGAACGTAAAGCAACAACGGACTAAACCGTGCCGTGGGCCGAACCGGGATTATTGAGGGCTACCTCGTTTCTCCAGATGGTGAATAGCAGAGCCGATGCTCTTCAGGGCCATTTTTATTCAAGAAGACACTGCCTGCCCGATGCCAATAACTGTACGCGGACCGGGGAAACACCGTAATTGCAGATCTGCTGTCTCAAGCGCGCGGGGTGCGCGGGGTTGCTTCGTCAGGTGGAAGTCGGGCAGTACACCCGAATCCGCCTGTATCAAGAAGCGCTAGAGGCGGCTTATGGGGGAAGGCATGAAATCTACTAGAGCTGCAGCCGGGAGTATCGACGCCAATATGAGCATTCCCGCGGCGGAAGAAATTATTGAAGAAGCTTTGAATGAGCTGGCGTATTCACAGGATCCTGGACTGGTGCGCGCACTGCGGTTTCTGGCGCCTGCCGGCTATCAGGCGATTGTAGAGCTTTGCAGCGAGAATGGCCGCAGCAAGCGCCGCAATGCATCGGCAGACAGTTGGTCGCCTGAAGAAGACGAAGTCCGCATCTACTTTGAGCGAACCGACGAGGCCGAGGCTGCTCCACGCGCCGCACGCGCGCCGCGCGCACTGGCCTTGCATCTCTCCGGCGAAGAGGACGATCTGGAGCCAGCGCTGCCCGGGGATATGGATGCGCGCGTGAAGGAGCTCTGCGCCGCCCTGGCCGAGGCCGAACGAGGCGGACATGCCTTTATCGCGCTCAAGTGGTTTCGCGATTCCTTTTTGCCGCGCAAGTCGTACACGTGGAATCAGCATCCTGAAACGCGGCAACTGGTGCTGGCCGAAGCAATCCAGCGCGGTGTGGTGATGACCAGCAAGATTGCCAACCCCAAGACTCCGGCTTATCCCACCACGACCATCCGCTTGAATCGCGCCGAGGCGGGCATACCAGAAGAGGCTCAGAGGTTCCATCCTGTCGCAGTTCAGGGAGATTCCATGGTGGACGCAATCGAGGAAGAGCGGGGTGAGCTTTGAGCTTTTACTTTCTCGAAGCTACAGCTTTTGTAAAGCTGTTTGTGCAGGAAGTAGGCACTGAAGCGCTGATTCGCCTGATGGAATCGGCCGAGGATAACCGCAAGCTGATTTCATCGTCGACTCCTCTGGAGATTTACGCGGCGATCCGGCGGCGGGAACGGAGCGGCGATCTGTCGGCGGAAAGCGCCGGCGCGGCGCTGTCGGTGTTGCGTATGGAGTCGGCGCGCATGGTGCAGCAGCCGCTGAATCCCGCGGTGCTTGAGGCTGCCCGCCAGCTATTAGACCGCACCACGCTGCGCTGGACAGACGCTTTGCAACTGGGAGCGGCACTGGCCGCGCGGGAGATGTTCCAGGGCACGCCGATCATGTTTGTTTCCTCGTCGCCGCGGATGCTTGAAGCCGCCGCGAAAGAAGGCTTCGAAGTCCTCGATCCCGCAAAAGACGCGGCGAAGGAAACCGACGAGTCCCAGCCGAACTGAGTCCGAAGATTCCCTACTGCGCTGCTTTCTGGCTTACCGCGACAATCATGAAGCTGTCCGGCTTGGGCTGAGGCCGGCGTTGCGCCGCTCCCGGCGCGGGGGGCAGCATCTCAGCCGTCGGCAGATACACGGTCATCGTCGATTCATCGATGCCCATGGTCCGCGCCCCGGCCGCTGTTGCTACCACCTGCTCCACCACAATCTTGCCGTCTTTCTCGCCGGCAACGGTCAGGGTTCCATCGCCGCTGCTGGCAAACGCATGGCCGCCGTGGTACTTGGTTGCATCCACGCCGGAGCCGATGGGCAGATCGGCCAGCACCTTGCCGTCTTCGGTGCTCATCACAATGAGTTTTTGCGGATTGCGGCAGCCGATGAACAGGCGATGCGCTTTTCTGTCGATGGACATGCCCACCGGATGCCCACCGGGAGCGACCGGCCAGCGCGCCGTGACCTGCCGCGTCTTCAGGTCGACTACCGCGACCATATCCTTGTCTTCAAGGTTGATGTACGCCTTGCCGTTGTCGTAGGCCAGGAACTCCGGCGCGCCGCCCAGCTTGATTGGCGTGTCGATCTTGCCGTTCACCGGATCGATGTCGGGTTTAAAGGTCAACAGCGCGTTGCCGTCGCCAGAGACAGCCAGAACCAGGCCGTCGGCCTTGTCGTAAATAATGCCGTCGGCATCGGGCATGGCGGCCAGCGTGCCCAGCACCGCGTAGGTCTTCAGGTCGAAGACGACGATTGCGCCGCTGCCGCCGCCGTCGGTGATAAACCCGCGCCCGGCCTCCGGCACAATCGCCGTGCCGTGCGAGCGCTTCTGCCCCGGAATGTCGCCGAGCACCTTGCCGGTAACGGCGTCAATCACCTGCGTGTGCGTGCTGCGCGTAACAAACAGCCGGTGAGCCTGGGAGTCGACGGTAACGTAATCCCATCCGCCCTCGCCGCCAATGTGCATCGTGTTGGTTACACTCCACTGCGCCGTCGCCGGCAAGGCGGCCGCAAGCACAGCCGTCAAAGATAGAGCCATGATCCGCAAATTCTTCACTGTTTTCCTTTATCGATCGGGCCGGCAATTTCATTGCGCGATCCCGTGGCACTCAAGCAACAGCAACACGATACCACGCGCGCACGACTGCCTTGGTGAACGCAGAATGAAGCAGGCGGCAATCGCATTTCAGATTGCTGGACGATTCTGTTTTGAAAGGGCATGGCTTCAGCCGTGCCGCAAGCACATCCTGATGAAAGTCTCCGGCCTTTAGGCTCTGAGGGATGAATCTTCATCCTAAAAACATCCCTCGGCGGCTGAAGCCGGCCCCTCTTTCGCGCCATGATACGGCACGGCTGAAGCCATGCCCTTTCAAAACTGTTCCCAGCGGAAATTCGAAATCCAAATGCGATTGCCCTGGATGAAGCTAGCGGCGGAGAGCATAAACGGGGATCGAACGGGTTTATTCCTTGCGGAAGCGGTTGGCCTGCTCAAACTCGTCGCGCAGCACGCGCGTACGCAGGTTTTCGCGCAGGTAGGCCAGCCGCTGCTCCAGCTTGAGCAAAGCTGTCTCAATGGCCTCGGTGTTGGTGTACGCAATGTCACGCCACATTGAGAAGGGGCTTGAACCAAGACGCGTCATCTCTCGCAGGGCGCGGCCGCCCACGTCCTTCAGTTCAGGAGCGCCGCTCACTTCGTCTTCAAGCAGCGCGCTCAGCGCGGTTGCCGTGAACTGCGGCAGATGGCTCACCCAGGCCACGAGTTCGTCGTGGCGCGCGGCGTCCAGGTCGAGCGTCTTGGCACCCATCGCGCCCACCCACTCGCGCCAGCCCTTGACCAGCTCCGCGGAGTGCGGCGAGCGCTGCGCTTCAGGCTCGTCGGTAAACAGCCACACCGCGCCGCGAAACAGATTTGCGTCGCCAAGCTCTGCGCCGCCGCGCTCCTTGCCAGCCATGGGATGACCGGGCAGAAACGCAGCGCGCTCCGGTGTGTTGTAGAGCCGCGTGCCGGCTTCGGTGATGATGCGCTTGGTGCTGCCTACGTCGGTGACCAGGTGCTCTGAGCCAAGCACGCCGGCCAGCTTTTCCATAAAGTCCAGCGTGGCGTAGATGGGCACGGCGAGCACCACAACCTGACTTGCGCGCGCAGCCTCAATCGGGTCGGCCGCAACGGTATCGATTGCGCTCATCTGCCTGGCAAGCTCGGCGTGTTGCGGGCTGCGATTCCAGCCAACGATGGAGCCGCGATAGCACGCCGCACGTAGCGCCAGGCCCACCGATGTGCCCAGCAGTCCAGTGCCGATGATGGTGATGCGTTCGATCATGGAAATCCTTTTGCATGCGAGTCAGCAAGTCAGCGAGACAGCAAGTCGGCAAGTTAGCGATCCGGCATGCCAGCGCGAAACGACATGCCTAAGAAACATGTAATGCTCCAATAAGTCCATTGATAATGCGAGCCGCTTCTTCGCTCTGCTCCATTAAGGTTGCAACGCGGCTCGATTCCAATAACTTCAAATCGCCAGCGAGTTCAAGTTGAGTCTGCAATTCAAAAAGCGAACCGCGAGCCGTGGAGAGGAATTGCCGGAAATGCCCATCGTTCAGCCGGCCGTGTCTCTCCGCAATGTTGCTGGGAACGGAAATTGCTGCTCGGCGCATCTGAGATTGGAGCCCATATACTTCTTTCGCCGGCAGTTTCTCCGTTTCCAGGTATATGGCTTTTGCTAAACTCATTGCCTTCTGCCACGCAAGTAGATCTCGAAAGTGCCGGGTTCTTCCGCCGGTTTCTGACTCGTTCATTTTTTGGAAGTCCCGGCCCTTTCCATCAGGCAAGCCAGAAACGCCGACTTGCTGAATAGCTGCGTTGCTGACTCGCCGACCCGCTGACTTGCCGGCCCGCTTCCTTGTTAATCCCGCTCCATCTTACAAGCTGCGCCCCACCGCCGTAGCAATCACCTTCAGCTCGCCCATCAGCTTCTCGAACTGTTCGAGATAGAGCGTCTGCGCCGCGTCGGACAAGGCTTTGTCGGCGTTGGGGTGAACCTCGACCAGAATGGCGTCTGCTCCAGCCGCGACCGAGGCCTTTGCCATGGGCGCAACCATGTC
Organism: uncultured Occallatibacter sp.; assembly: GCA_964481595.1. Classification (GTDB taxonomy): domain Bacteria; phylum Acidobacteriota; class Terriglobia; order Terriglobales; family Acidobacteriaceae; genus Telmatobacter. The sequence goes on from CAYZVG010000075.1 coordinate 10,265, forward strand.
GCGGCGGCCCGTGCCATGCGATGGATCGGCAACCACCGGCGAGTGCGTGAGCTTTTTCAGCACGGGGATGGCCGAGATGTCCATAGTGTTGCGCGTGGCCGTCTCATACGTGCGGATGCCGCGCTCGCACAGGATCACGTCGTAGTTGCCGCCGGACAAGATGTACTCGCTCGACAGCAACAGCTCCTCGATGGTGGCGGCAATGCCGCGCTTGAGCAGCACCGGCTTGCGCACCTGGCCCAGC
>CAYZVG010000076.1:0-10477 GCA_964481595.1 uncultured Occallatibacter sp.
GAGGGTCGCCGATTCCATGCGCAAGAACCTCGGCTTTCGCCAACAGAAGGTCAGTGCGCTCAGCGAGTTCTTCCGCCGTTCTTACCGCGTTTCCTGTTGGTTGGCCTGTGAGCCCCATAATTACTGTCCGGCGTGAAGGCGTTGTGGACCGAAAACAACGGCCGGCTTCGGCACTCGTTGCATAGCGTTGCACCGGAATTCTGGTAGCCAAATAATAGCCACTCTGTACCGTATCCCATGCGTTCCAGTGCGACAATATGCAGCGCCTATTCGGATTATATATCGTTTACTTTCAATTAGTTACATGTATAAAGTGTTGTTTCGCCAAGTCTTCGAATTTTGGTCAAATTCGGATTAAAAGGGCGTTGCTCTACCAACTGAGCTACGAGCTCTCACCAAGATCAACTCACTGCTTTCCTGGCGAGTTGATGTCTATTCAATTTTCGCCTGCTGCGCGGCTTTACGGTTCAGGCCGCCGTTAGGGACTGAAGCGAACCCGGAAACGCCAGTGGAACCGGCACCGGTCCTGCTATTCAGTCTACCTTAGAGACGAGCGAACGGCCAGCGGCGACGCTCCGGGTGGCAGGGCAATCGCATTTGGAATCGGAGTCAAGAACAGTAGCGGCTTTGAAAGGGCACGAATTTATCCGTGCCGCAAAAAACTGCAAAATCGATAGGCTTCAGCCTCTGGGGGATGGTCTCTGCTACCCTCGAAAACGATCCCTCTGGGGCCTATCTCGTTCTCTGCCACCTGCTTCGGCACGGATAAATCCGTGCCCTTTCAAAACAATCCTTCTCCGCATTTTCAAATACGATTGCCCTGAACCGCTCGGGCGCAGCCGGGTTCTTTCAAAGCCTATTGCTGAACGCTTATGGTTTTTGGGGCTGGGGCACGCGGGCCTGCACCACAATCAGGTCGACGCGGCGGTTCATCCTGCGGCCTTCGGGCGTGGAGTTGTCGGCGACGGGCCGGTACTGGCCATACCCCGCCGCGGAGACCTTTGTCGGATCGAAGCCGGCATTGTTTACCAACAGCTCAAGCACAGTCATGGCGCGTGCCGTGGACAGTTCCCAGTTGGACTGGAACTGGTCGGTGTGAATCGGCTGGTTGTCTGAGTTTCCCTCGATGCGGATCTCGAGGCCGGGCCGCGCCAGCACCTTGGCGATTCGCTCGATTTTGTCGGCAGCGCCGGGCAGCAACTGGGCCTGTCCGCTGTTGAAGAATCCCAGCTCCTTCAGGCTGATGACAAAGCCCTCGGGAGTGACTTTAAGAACCATCTCGTGATTGGCGAGCTCCTTGCCCATTGCGGACTCAAGCTGCCTGCGCAGTTCCAGCATCTCTGAGACCGGCTCTCCCGAGCCTGGATTGACCTTGGTCTGGTCCTTGGCGCGAGAGGTAGCGTCGTCGTCGGTGGTAATGGTGTAGTACGCGCCGCCGTGGCCGCTCTCATCGGCGGAAAATGCGCCCATGGTTTGAAAGCCGTTGTGAATGGCGCGCGACAGCTTGCGCACTTCCTGATTGTCGCGATAGGTGGCTGCAAACAGCACCACGAAGAAGGCGAACAGGAGGGTCATGAAATCGGCGTAGGAAACCAGCCAACGCTCATGGTTGACGGCCTCCTCCGCTCTTGCTCTTCCTCTGCGCCTCATCCCGTAGCCACCTTCGCTATGCCGTGCTTCGGCATTTTGCTCAGATAGCGGTTCAGGCGCATCTCAAGCGCGCGCGGATTGACGCCCTCGATGATGGAGAGAACGGCTTCCAGTGTCATCTCCTGAATCACCTGGCGTTCGCGAATGCGGATGCGGAGCTTTCCGGCCCAGGGCAGAAAGAGGAGATTGGCCGAGCCCACGCCGTAGATGGTGGCCACAAAGGCGACGGCGATTCCTTTGCCGACTTCGTTAATGTCCTGGAGACGCTGCATGACCTGAATGAGGCCCAGGACCGCGCCGACGATGCCGATGGTCGGGGCGAATCCTGCGGCGGATTCAAACACCTTGGGAAAGCGGTCGTCTTTTTCGCCGCGGTAGTCGAGCTGGAGCTCCATCATGCGGCGCAGGTCGGCCGGCTTTACGCCGTCGATGGCCAGCATGAGGCTTTCGCGCAGGAACGGGTCCTGAATCTTGTTCAACTCCGAATCGAGAGACAGGATGCCCTCTTTTCGCGCCTTGATCGCATAGCTCAGAAGGTTCTGCACCAGCTCGTCGGATTCAGAGTCCTTGCTCATGAAGACTTCTTTGAGCTGCGCAAACGCCTGCAAAACCACATTCAGCGGAAACTGCACCAGGACCGCGCCGAGGGTGCCTCCAAAGACGATTAACGCAGCGGTGGGCTGGATGATCTGGGAGATTTTTCCGCCGTCGAGGACCAGGCCACAACCGATTCCGGTGAGCGCAATTACGATGCCGCCTATAGTTGCTTTGTCGACAGCTCGCTTCATCAGTGCCATGGTTGCTTCATCCTCAGCAAAATCAAGCCGGCGCGGTATAAGACGTGAAGAATATGAGAAAAGCCGCTTGCCGGGTAGTGATTCCCTCATCCGCCTCGCGAAACCGACACTTCCATCTTGCCGCGCGCTGCGGAATGTATGCCCTCCTATCGGCAAGTTGGCAGGAATGTTCCAGAAGGATGACCGGCGGAAAGCGGGTATCTGTGGGAATTAATGAAGTGTGCAGTCGCGGCCTGCTTCATCGGGCCGGATGCGCCCCCTATCTTCGGCAAGTTGTGGAATCTTTGACTGGAAATCAATCCTGAAAAGGCCGATAGAAGGGCATTGAATCGGTCTGTCCTTACCCCGTCCCTATGGGGACAGGGTGCCGGTGTGAATGCTGGAGGATTCAACACATGTTCGTGATTATTGGAATACTTGCCGTTTTTGGCTCAGTGCTTGCCGGATTCATGATGGAAAAGGGGCCGCTGCTCGTCTTGGTGCAACCCTCCGAATTCATTATTATCGGCGGCGCGGCGCTGGGCACTCTGCTGGCGGCCAATCCACTTCATGTGCTCAAGAAGATTCTCTCCGGCGTGATGAGTGTGCTGTCCGGCTCAAGCTACACAAAGCAGCGGTACATCGATTCACTCAAGATGATGTTTACCTTATTCAACCGAGCTCGCAAGGAAGGCTTGGCGGGCATTGAAAACGATATTGAGGTTCCTGACAAGAGCCCGGTTTTCACCAAATATCCTCAGTTTTTAAAGAACCACCACGTTCGCGATTTCGTCTGCGACACCATGCGCATGGCCATCACCGGAGGGGCGGGTACCTTCGATATCGACCAGATGATGGAACTGGATATGGACGTACACCACGAGGGAGCGTCGCAAACGTCGGGGGCGCTGAGCACCATGGCCGATTCACTGCCGGGCCTGGGAATTGTGGCAGCCGTACTGGGCGTGGTGGTGACCATGAGCGCACTGGGAGGACCGCCGGAGGAGATTGGCCATAAGGTAGCCTCGGCGCTGGTTGGAACGTTTCTAGGCATCCTGCTGTGCTACGGCCTGGTTGGACCGGTGAGCGCGAACCTGACCAAGCTGATTGACGATGAACACGCGTATTATCACGTGCTGCGCGTGGTGATGATGGCCTTCATTAAGGGAATGTCTCCCTCCCTGGCGGTTGAAATGGGACGCCGGGCCATCCCCGAGCATGTTCGGCCGAGCTTTCAGGAAGTGGAAAAGGCCTGCCGCCATAAAGACGAACCGGCAGCTGCAGTTGCTGCGTGATTGCTGGAAGGATATAGACAGTGGCCGAAGTTTACGAACCGATCATTATTAAGAAAAAGATCGTTCATGGCGGGCACCATGGCGGCGCATGGAAGGTGGCGTATGCCGATTTCGTGACTGCCATGATGGCCCTGTTCATTGTGCTTTGGATGATGAACGCCAGCAAGCAGGTGCAGGACGCGGTGGGTGGCTACTTCAAGGATCCCAGGGGTGTGGACAAGATGGTGGGAACCAACCGGAACGGCGCCGACCAATTTGTGCCCATGAAGAAAGAGGACATGCAAAAGCTGAAAGAGGCGCTTTTGCAGTCGATTCATCATGTGGACCAGATGGATAAGTTGAAAAGCCAGATTGAGATTACGGTCACCGCCGAAGGCTTGCGCATCGAGTTGATGGAGTCGGCCAAAGGCACATTTTTCGATGAAGGAAGCGCGAAGCCTACCGCCGCGCTGACCGATTTGTTAAAAGTTCTTTCGGCGCAACTCGGTCAGCTCCCGAACCATATTTCGATTGAGGGGCACACCGATTCCAAGCCGTACTCGGGGATCAAGAACTACGACAATTGGGATCTTTCGACAGACCGGGCCAATGAAGCGCGAAGGATGATGCAATCCATGGGAATTCGCCAGGACCAGGTCTCGCAGGTGCGGGGATTTGCCGACCAGCGATTGCGGCTGCCCAAGCAGCCGGAGGACCCGCTGAATCGGCGCATTTCGCTCATCGTTCAATACCAGGTGCAGAATGGATCGGAGATTGCGCCAATGCTGAGTGCCGGGACGAATACGCTGCAGCACGGACAGAACTAGGGCCGGTTACTTCGATCGGACTCACAAGAATCAGCAGCGCCGGACGGGTGTCCGGCGCTGCTGATTTGCGTGGGATTGGGTACGAGGTGACTAGGGCCTGTTAACACTACTCGAGCGCCACCCACTGTCGCAATTTTGTTTATATTTCTTCTTGACCGTGTAAGCAATAATGATTACATTTGATACATGAAGAGCACGGAGTTCAAACGGTGGCTGACGGCACAGGGAGCAACATTCGAGGGCGCGAAAGGCTCCCATCTGAAGGTGAAGCTGAACGGCAAAACATCCTTCCTGCCGATGCACTCGAAAGAACTCAAAACCGGCCTGGTCGAAGGCATCAAAAAGCAACTAGGGCTGAAATAGGAGGAATCATGTTGCGCTATCCGGCACATCTCGAACCACAGAAGGAAGGCGGCTACGTCGTCACCTTTCCCGACATCCCCGAGGCAATCACCCAGGGCGAAGGCGTTGAAGATGCTCTATTCCACGCCGCCGACGTTCTGGAATCTGCCTTGGATTACTACATTGAGGAGGGCCTTACGATCCCCGCTCCCTCCAAACTCAAGCGCGGCCAGCACGTCGTTGAACTACCAGCCAGCTATGCGGCGAAGATCCTGCTCTTGAATGAAATGGCCGCACAAAAGGTCAGGCCGGCGGAACTGGCACGGCGCATGAAGGTCACCCGGCAGGAAGTGAACAGGCTGATCGACAGGCGCCACACGTCGAAGATTGACGGTATAGCCGGGGCACTGAAGGTGCTGGGGAAGAATCTGGAGATTCGGGCGGTCTAAGCGTGGTCAGTTGGGCTTGCGGTCGGGGTCTTTGGCGGGGATGGCTATCGGGGTGACGGTGCGCGTGCTCTTGCGGGGATTATCCAAGATGCACTGCTCATGTTCCATCGCAGCCTTGATTGCCAGTTGCATGATTCCGTTGTCCGCAAGTTCAGCAAGATGCCTGACACCGATAAGTTAGGGGTTTGGAACTTGCCGCCAACTATCCTAGCGAGGCTACGCGGAAAATAGTCGCCCAAGCAGAGAACCTCTCCAGCCATCTGCGCCGATTCTTGATCGCGTCCTGCATTGCGGACATAATGCCGCCCTGATGCTGCTGGAAGAACGTCTTGGCGTCAAAGCAGGCGTTGAAATCAGTAGTGTTAAACAGGCCCTAGAAACGCAGAGCCAGGCTCGTGCACGGTTTGGGGCCTGTGAGGCACGCTACCAGGCGGGCAACCTCGTCCCGTTGTTCGACGGTCTCGTAGACGAACTTGACGGCGTCGAAGTTTGGCCCGGAGTGGGTGACGCGGACCGGCACCCTCAGGTTCACATCCTCGTAGCAAAGGTCCAATGCGCCTGTGGAAGCCGGACAGAAGGGCTCGTTGAGCTCAAGCCTCATACCTTCGGTGCTGATCTCTTTGCAGCGGCCGAATCTTGTCAGGTCACCCCAGGTCACCCGGATGGGCAGATCGACCGGGAATCTTGGCGCGCGATAATCGAATTTCCGCATATTCTTCTCTTTGGAGCGGTTCCCTGGATTATGTGTTGACCTGAAGTGCCTGCAGGGGCCGTTTTATCGACCAAAGCTCTGCAGAAGGATCGGCTTCTGGTCTATTTTCGGCGATTGGGCCGTAATCGTCGAGTGCCTTGGCGATCGCCATCGCATCCGGCACATACATTATCGGCAACTTCGAGCGAAAAATCCGGGGAAATCGGCTCATTCATCTCCAATGAACTGTACTTTTGGAAGAAATCGGCGCGTTCACTCTGGAGTTTGCGCAGTAACGGACAGAAATTAATCTTGATTGTCTCTCAACATGCCGAAGTTGTTACGTTACATTAGTTTGGTGGTTCGACTGACCACGTGATCTCCGTCACACTGTGTCTTCTCATAGGCTACTAATATGGTTCCGATATGGACCAAATTAGGGATAAATAAAGAGCACTCAAGTTAATATTTCTTCAGGTCTAACACTAATTTACAAATAGTTCCCGCAATCGCAATTTGAGGTCGGGTATGAACGAGGAAGCTATTTTGTCTGCAAATGGGGTATTGGGGCATGGGCCGGAATCATCGGTAAGTCATATAGAATGTGCACGTTCTTCCGGCCATTACATTCTAATTGTAGAGGACGATGAATCTCTCGCGGGCTTTCTGAGCGAAGAGTTGCGCGCTCAGGGCAATGTGGTGGAGCACGTCTCTGACGGCGAGGTGGCTCTGGCCGCCCTGACAGCAAAGCGACGCTACGATCTTCTGATCCTCGACCTGAATCTGCCTAAACTGGATGGAATCAGCTTGATACGACAGGTGCGCCCGGTGCAGCCCCGCTTGCCGATTCTGGTGCTGACGGCCCGCAGCCGGGTTGAGGACAGGGTAAACGCCCTCCAAAATGGTGCGGACGACTGTTTGAACAAACCATTCTCGCTGGCCGAGCTGCAGGCCAGGGCAGATGCGCTTTTGCGGCGTAATACCGGGCTGGTGCCAAATGTCTCGATGGTGGGCGACCTGATTATGTACCGCGAAGAACGCCGTGTAGAACGGAACGGACGCCGCATTGAACTTACCCCTCGGGAGTTTGCGATTCTGGATGTGTTGTTGCGCAACGCCGGCCGCCCTGTTTCGCGCGCGACACTGCTTGAGGAAGTCTGGAACACGTCAGCGGAGAACTCCACCAATATTGTGGACGTATATATGAAGTACGTTCGCGACAAGATAGATTTGCCTGGAGAACCAAGGCTGACTCACACCGTTCGCGGATTTGGATATGAGCTGCGTGTTGGCTGACCGGGAGCAAAGGGAAACTCTCGCGACCGTGCCCGAGCGCGACGGTCGCGAGCATCTTCTCGAGTGTTTGGGCAACGGTCTGCACGCAATGGTGCAACCGCTCACGATTTTGCGCGGAGCCCTGGGAGTGATCGCGCTCAAGGGAGGCGTCGCGGGCGCTCCCGAGCGTTATCTTGAGATCTCAAATAGCCAGGTGGACCGCTTGTGCAGCCTGATGTCTGGCGTGCAGAGCCTGTTGGACACGCTGCGCTTTGAAGCGAATTGCGCGCCGATGAATTTGTGGGAACGCATCAGGCCTGTCTTCGATGAGCTGAACGCGAGTCTCGCGGAGCGGGGCGTGAGCCTTGCGATTGCCAGGCCGTTTGAGAACCTGCAAGTGACTGCAGACGCCACCAGGACGGAACTGGCGTTTGAAGCAGCGCTCAACGCAGCGGCGGCGATTTCATCGCCAGGCGATGAGATTGAGATTGATGCCGTTTCTGGCGGCGGCTTTGTTGAGCTGGCGATCAGGAACCGCAACGCGCGGGGCAAGAATTTGAGTTCCGACGAACGTCTGAACCTGACGCTGGCTGAAGCGAGCATCCTGAGCCAACAGGGAGGCTATGAGCTGGCCTGGGACCCATTTCGTGTTTCGTTCCGGCTGGCTTTACATGAGCCGGGAAAAATGGATGCGGGGTATATGGGCGCTCTGCCATTGCAGAGCGGTTTCATGAAATCTTGTTCCGAGACAATTCGGCTCTCATGAGTTCTTAATTCCGAACGGGGATCTTTATCAATATGGCAGCAGCAACAAATCTAGTGCGGTTCGAAGATCGAATGCCCATCGACGTGTTCATTGTGAGCCCCAACGGCACGCTTCGAGGGGAGCTGAAGGACAAGCTGAATCCTCCGCGCTGGCGCGTGCTTGAGGCCAATGGCGGGGCCGAAGCTCTGGGCCGCCTTCGCGAGCACGGCGACGGCGATGCCGTGCTGTTGCTCGATCCCAGCCTGCCCGATCTCGATCCGGGCGAATTCAATCGCATCGTCCGCGACCGGTTCCCTAACACACAGGTGCTGATGCTGAACGCTCATACCGGGCAGCTTTTGATCGGAACCGCTTCGCCAACGCCGGTATCGAGAAAACTGGCCGACGCTGTCAATCGTGTCGGTTCGCTTCGTCCGGCAACCACGCCCGCCGTCGCTGAAGAGAGCCCCAGGGTGCAGGTTGAAGAAGGAATCAAGCTGCGCAGCATGGTGGGCGCATCGGAGCCGATGCTGCGCACCTTCGCCTTGACGCGCATGGTTGCGGCGCGCGACACCACCGTATTGGTGACCGGCGAGAGCGGAACGGGCAAGGACATGATCGCCCAGGAGATTCACCTGATCAGCGCGCGCCGCAATCAGCCGTTCGTGGTGGTGAATTGTTCGGCGATTCCGGAAACGCTGCTTGAGGCGGAGCTGTTCGGCTACACAAAGGGCTCGTTTACAGGAGCGGTGCAATCGCGGATTGGACGCATCCACGCCGCGCACGGTGGAACGCTTTTCCTGGACGAAATCGGCGACATGCCGCTGTCGTTGCAGAGCAAAATTCTGAGATTTCTTGAGCAGGGCGAGGTGCAGCGCCTGGGTGGAAACGACAACCTGAAGGTGGACGTGCGGGTAATTGCCGCCACCAACGCCGATCTGAAGACGCGCGTTGCCCAGCAGCAGTTCCGCGAGGATCTGTTTTACCGGCTGGCGGTCTTTCCCATTCATCTTTCGCCGCTGCGCGAGCGCCTGAGCGACGTGAAAGAACTGGCCCTGACCTTTACTGCAAAATTCCTGCCCCGAGTATCGCTGAGCCCCGAAGCGCTTGAGGTGCTGATGCAGCATAGCTGGCCGGGCAACGTTCGCGAGTTGCGGAACGCGATTGAGCGGGCCACGATCTACGTTGGGAATGGCGACGAGATCAAGCCTGAACACATCATTTTGTAGGGCCCGGCCCCGTTTCAGGACACCCGTCCCAGTTTGGCATTCATCGTGCATGTGAGATAGGCAAATGCTGCCGAGTTCTCATGCCGTTCAAAGAATGTCGCTGGACGTGGATTCCGTCCCCAGCCCGCAACTGCTTGCGGACGCTTTCTCTGAATTCATCTCCGCCTCTTCCGTGCTGGAAGCGTCTTATCGCGACCTGCAGCAGGAGGTGGCGCATCTTGGCTCGGAACTCTCCGAGCGCAATGCCGCTCTCACCCGCAGTCTCGAAGAGAACGACCGCATGAGGGCGGCGCTGCAGCAGATGCTCGATTCCATGCCTTGCGGGGTTCTGGTGCTCGACCAGGCCGAGCGGATCGTGATGATCAATCCCGAAGGACGAAGGCTGCTGGAGCTTGGAAACGCCCATATTTACAGCCTGCGCGAGCTTTCACGCACAAGCCAGGTCGACTTTGAGGTCTTGGCGAAGGGGCCGGTGGGTCCGTTCGATAACGAGGTTTGCATTGACGCGGAAAGCGGCAAGCGCTGGCTGGCAATCAGCCATCGCATGCTTGCCAATGTGGCCGCAATCAATGGCTCGACCGGCCAGGCGAACCGGTTGCGGAGCATCTGGATTTTGCGCGACGTTACGGCCAACAAGCAGGCCGAGCAGGAGCGGGAGACGGCGCGGCGGGCAACGGCGCTGGCCGAGATATCGACCATCCTCGCACATGAGATTAAGAATCCATTAGCCAGCATGGAATTATTTGCCGACCTCATTGAGCAGGATCGAGGCGAGGCAACGGAGTGGATTGCCCACCTACGCGCCGGCATCCGCACTCTCTCTGGCACCGTGAACAATGTGTTGAGTTTGAACGGCGAAAGCAAGCCGCGGCTCGCACCGCTTCGTCTTTCAGATTGCATCGAGAGCAGCGTGGAGTTTGTACGGCCCATCGCGGAGCAGGCCGGCGTGGCGCTTTCGTTCCAGTCAGAGAGCGAATCGGCGCAGGTGCTGGGCAACGAGGACGCAATCCGCCAGGTGGTTTTGAATATTGTGTGCAACGCGATTCGCCACACCGCGGACGGCGGCAGCGTGAGCGTTGTGGCGCGGGCGGCAAAGCAAGGCAAGGCGGCGCGCGGAGTGGTGGAGATTGAAGACACAGGCTGCGGCATCCCCGAGAGCGCGATGGACCGCATCTTTGACGCAGGTTTCAGCACCACGGGTGAGACCCCCGGACTGGGC
>CAYZVG010000077.1:0-4924 GCA_964481595.1 uncultured Occallatibacter sp.
GGGGCTCAAGCCCACCAATTTTGCGGTTTGTCGCGGCACGGATAAATCCGTGCCCCTTCAAAGCCCCTGTTGTTCTTGATTCCGATTCCAAACGCGATTGCCCCGAGCCAGCAGCACTCCGCCCTTGCCCAAAATCGCCATTTCAGCGATACTTAGTTGTTGAGTCTTGCCCGGGCCGGACGACGAGTCTGGCCTTTGCTTTGGGCGCGCGCGTTTGCAAACCCGCCCTGGGCAGCAAGGCTCCCCCGAAGACACCAACAATGCTTTGCCGATCTTGAAAGGAACAGAAACGCCGTGGTAATGATCCGTTTGGCGCGCGTTGGCGCCCGCAAGCAGCCCTACTACCGTATTGTGGTCATTGAAAAAGACCGCGCCCGCAATGGCCGTTCGATTGAAGTCGTCGGCACCTACAACCCTCGCACCAACCCTGCGTCCGTCGATCTGAAGCACGAGCGGATCGCTTATTGGCGCGGCACGGGCGCGCAGCTGTCGCCCACGGTTGAGAAGCTGGTGAAGAACGCGCCGGCTCCAGCTCCGGCGCCTGCCGCAGCCTAGAGTCTGCTCACAGACCCTGGTTAGACCACACCCCTGAAAATAATTTGCGCCGGAGCCCAAACTCCGGCGCAGAGATTTGCTGACGGCCGTGGGGCTGTGCTGCTACTATTCGCGCACGGCTTTTTGTTGCAATTTCAAGAATGAAGGTCAGGGGCACGAACATGACCCAACAAGATATGCTCACACCAACAACAGTCGCGGAGCTGGTTAAAGAAATCGCCCAGGCTCTGGTAGATGAACCGTCTTCTGTGGAAGTCGAGTCAGTGGACCGGGAAGAGAATACGGTTCTAAAGCTGCGCGTCGCACCGCAGGACGTGGGCAAAGTGATCGGCAAGCAGGGACGCACGGCACGCTCGGTGCGCACGATTCTAGGCGCCGTGAGCATGAAGCTGCACCATCGCTACACGCTCGACATCCTAGAAGAGGACGACGAGGGCTAGGGTCTGTCATCCGATTCCCCATCGCCGGAGAAGACAGTAGCCGGCCCAGCCAACGATGAGCGCCAGTGGACATGGCTGGCCTGCGTTCGCCGTCCGCAAGGACGCAAAGGTGAAGTCTTCGCCGAAATTCTCACTGACTTTCCTGAGAAGTTTGCCGACCGGCGCGAGCTATGGCTGGTGCGGGAGACGGCTGCCAACGCCGCTCCACGCGCGGTTGCGCTCACCAATCACTGGCTGCACAAGGGCGGCGTGGTGCTGCACTTTGCCGGGATCGACTCCATTACCGCGGCGGAGGGATTGGCCGGGCTGATGGTGGCGATTCCGCGCGAGAAACGTGTGGCTCTGGCCGAAGATGAGATCTACATCGCCGACCTGATCGGCTGCGCGCTGGTGGATGTGGCAGGCGCAGAGCCAGTAGCTGTTGGCACGATTGATGACGTTGACCGGACGGCCGGGCCGGTAGCGTTGCTGGTGGTGCAGGGGAAGAGCGGCGAGATTCTGGTTCCCTTTGCGAAGAGCTATCTGCGCAAGATCGACCTTGAGGGAAGACGCGTGGAGATGGCGCTGCCCAAAGGGTTGCTCGATTTGAACGCCCCGGAAAAAGCCTGAAGCTATATCTTGGACAATCGTTTTATTCGAATGCCAGCGGCTTCCAAACGCCGTTGTCTTTGAGCGCCAGTTGCGTGGGGCGAGGCGGGCCTTGCGGCGGAACTGTCACCTCGACCCATAACTCCTGGCCGGGCTTGAGCTGCGATGGATCTGTCGCCGTGTCGGAGATATAGAAATCGACCGGCATGGTGAGGCGCATCTTGTCGCATGACGAATCGGGAAAAGCAGAAACCTGCTGGCCCGCGGAGCCGCTTTCGTCCGCTTCAACGCGGACGGCGACCAGCCGGTTGTTTTCAACCTTAAGATTTGCGCGAAACAATGTCGCAGCCCGCAAGGTGTACGGTCCGCGGATAGCTGCGCCGTTGAAATCGCGCGGAAAGGCCGCGGCTTTGGCTGAGGGCAGCGTGCTCTGGCAACCGTCCACTGTTAATTGCAAGCTGAGATAGCGGCCGCGAAGGGGCAGCTGCGGATCGTATGCCATGGATCGCGCCCACACCTTTGGGCAGGTCCAGCGCTGATAAAGATACTTGGCTGCGATTGAAGACACGATGGCCAACTGGATGAGCAAAAGCGCGACGGATTTGCCCGCGAACGAAACGCTGCCGAGCTTCATTGCGCCTCCTGATGCGGCGACGGCACTGCGGCCATCCGCGCCAGAAGACGACGCCGTGTGACCTCAAGCGCCCACCCGCCGGCTAGAAAGAGAACGCCCAGGCCGATGAGGCCGAGCGAACGGCCCATCTTGCTGAACATGTCGCTGAAGTAGAACCAGGCGACGGCGGCAGCAAAGGCCACCATGGCATAGTTGACCAGCGCGCGTGAGGCCAGGCGCACTCCCCAGGCGCAGAGGAAGACGGCAAACAGCGCGACCAGCGCATGTGCGGCCAGGTTCGGCTCGCTGTGCGTGTAGGTATAGTGGTTGACGCCGTTCGCGCCGTAGGCCACAGTCTCGGTCCACACGCGGTTCGACCATGGCAGCGCGACTGCGTACCCAATGGCCAGAGCGATGGGAACCAGTCCCTTGTGCCCATGGAAAGCGGCCACGATCAATGGAATTGCGGCAATGGCGATCCATGCCCAGACCTGCGTGCCGAAGGGGATAAAGGTCTGCCCTGGCCCCCAGGATCTCCAACCGTCAAACATGATGACGGTGGCGACTACGGCCGCAATGGCACCGGCGGCGAAGAGAATTCCCTGCACGGCCTTGCGCTCGGAGCGAACGAAGAACGTCAAGTAGAGGATGGCCCACACAAACAGTACTCGGCCCAGAAAACTGGCATCGCCTATATGGCCCTCCATCCAGAAGCCAAGCTCGCAGAGAATCCACGCGGGCGCAAGCAGGAGCGTGAGTGTCTGCTGGGCCTGATCGCGGAGCAGCAGCCAACCGGCGGCGGCGGCAAGCGCCCATAGGAGCACGGCTGCCGGCCAGTGCTCCTGAATGTTGAAGATTTGCCCCACCAGCGCGATGGCCGCGCCGGTTGTGGCCGTGCCTACGGCGTGCAGCGCGGTAGAGAGGCCGAAGAACTTTTCCCGCACCAGCGCGCCGCCCAGGTGAAAGCCGGCGACCACGGCAATGGCAATGGCATAGCGCGTCCCTGGACCCAGATCGTCCCAGTGCGCGGAGATAAACAGCGCCACGCCGCAAGCCAGCAGGATAGCGCCGAGAATCAGCGCGATGGTTCCCTGCCATTGAAGGCCGCTGGGCTTGTGCTCTGCCTTTTCAAAGGCGCGGATGCGCGCTTCGGCTTCGGCGTCGAGGACGCCTGCCGTGCGCCAGCGTTTTAAGAGCGAATCTGTATCAGCCATGGGAGTTGGCGATCATTATAGGCCGGGCGGACGCCCTATGGCTTGAATTCCGCGCGGAACCTTTTGCCCTGCGCCCGCGTACAATGTTGGAGGAATGAACGGCACTCGACGCACGCTCCCGGCCGCAGTCTGTCTGCTTTTAGCGGCAACGTTTCAGCTTTTTACACTGGCTGCGGGCGCGCAGAGCGTCGCCAGTCTGGCCCAGCCCACCGACTACGTAAGCGACTTTGCCCATGTGCTTTCGCCGCAGGCCGTTCAACAGCTTGACTCCATCTGCGGCCAGATCGACCACTCGAGCGCCAACGCGCAGATTGCAATAGTGACCGTGCAGAATCTGAACGGCGACGACGCGGCCGACTACGCCAACCAGCTTGAAGACAAGTGGAAGATCGGCAAGAAGGGCTCAGACAAGGGCGTGCTGGTGCTGCTTGCGGTCGACGACCACAAGTACCGCATCGACGTGGGCTATGGGCTTGAAGGAATCCTGAACGACGCCAAGGTGGGCGATATTGGCCGCACCATGGTTCCCTATCTTCGCGCCAACGACTACGACTCTGCAGTGACACAGGCCGTGGGACAGGTGGCGCAGGTAATCGCAACGGACGCCAACGTGACGCTGCAGAATGAGCCCGCAGTGCCAACAGAGCCAGCCCCTCAGGCTCATCACAGCTCGGGCGGCTGGGGCCAACTGATCATCCTTATTCTGGTGCTTCTGTTCTTTGGCGGCGGGTCGATTTTTAGAATGCTGCTGGGCTACGGGCTGCTTTCAAGCATCTTTGGCGGCAACCGCTGGGGTGGTGGTAGCGGCTGGGGTGGAGGAGGCGGTTTTGGTGGTGGTGGCTTTGGTGGCGGGGGCGGGGGCGGTGGTGGTTTTGGCGGATTTGGTGGAGGCGGTTTCGGCGGCGGCGGCGCAGGTGGCAGTTGGTAAAAGCAGCCGGGTCTTCTTCCGCTTTGACGCGTGTTTTGGGTTTGTGCTTTCCCTGGTCTGAGAATCCAGACCAGGGGCACCCACTTTTCAGTGGGAGGGTCAGAACCCGTGGGCCGATAGCTGTGCGATCCCACCCATTCGCAAAGAACTCGAATGGATGGGGCACCCACTTTCAATGCTCGATCAAATGACCGGAGCTGATGAGATCGATTCCGGAGTTGCAAAACTAAGAGTTCTGGTGTCAAGTCTCAGAAGTTCGCATCCAAACAACTGCGGTCATCCTGAGCGAACGGGACCCCAAGCGTCTTTCAGTTTGGGGGGTGGTGAGTCGAAGGATCTGCGGGTGTTCTTCAATGAACTTTGGAGACACCACGCTAGAAGCTGATTTCAGGGTCCTTTGCTAGAGCAAGGGCCGGAGGAGAAGAGGAAAGTATGAGCCGTGGACTTGGCATTACGCTTGGAATCCTGGGCGTCCTGATTGTGGCGGTCTTCATGGTGTTCGGCAGCTACGACCAGATGGTCGCGAAAGACCAAAACGTGAAGGCATCCTGGTCAGAGGTGGATGTGCAGCTTGAGCGGCGCGCGG
>CAYZVG010000077.1:4934-10420 GCA_964481595.1 uncultured Occallatibacter sp.
CGCCGATCTGATCCCCAATCTGGTGGAGACCGTTAAGGGCTTCACTAAAGAAGAAAGCACCGTGTATGGCGACATTGCCAACGCCCGCGCCGGCATGTTGAACGCGCAGGGTCCGGCGGCCAAGATCGCGGCCAACGGGCAGTTGGATTCGGCGCTCGGCCGGTTGCTGATGCTGACCGAGAATTATCCGCAACTGCGTTCGAGCGACCAGTTCATGCGCCTGCAAGACGAGCTGGCGGGAACGGAAAACCGTATCAGCGTGGCCCGCAAGCGCTACAACGACGCGCTACAGGACTACAACACTTTCGTGCAGCAGTTCCCCAACAGCATTTGGGCGGGGATGGCCGGCTACAAGGTGAACGATGCGTACTTTACGGCCAGTCCGGCGGCGCAGGCCGTACCATCGGTCAAGTTCTAAACGCATTTTCGGGAATTGCGTAGACCGGAGTTTTGCAGGTTTCCCACCCATTCCGCCGGAAAAACGCGGAATGGATGGGGCACGGAGGCCTGCAGTAAATCCGAAAGTGCTTTCAACGCCAGGCGCAAACAGCAAAGGCCATCCCGCCGGGCGGGATGGCCTTGTTCGTAGTGCGCGGGCAATGGCGGCTAGGCCGCTTGAGCCCCGCAGCTTACTTGAAGGATGCGATGGCGCTGGCTTCGTCTTCGCTCACGTCGAAAACGGTGTACAGCTTGGTGAGCTGCAGCAGGTCGTGAACCTTCTTGGTCAACTTGAGGAGTTTTACGGTTGCGCCCTGGTTCTTTGCCGTTGTGTAGGCGCTCACCAGCTCACCAAGACCCGAGCTGTCGATGTAGTTCACTTCTCCCAGATTGACCAGAATGTTTTTCTTCCCTTTGCTGATCAAGTCGCGAATCGCATCGCGCAACTGCACGCTGCCCTCGCCCAGGGTAATCCGCCCGCTGAGGTCGAGAACGGTAACGCCGTCCACTTCACGGGAAGCAATAGTAAGTGCCACTGGATATCCTCCTTCTTGGTATTACGGTTATAGCACCTTCGCAGTGCCGACCTGTTGAAAATTCACCTGTTCGCCGTCATGCCACAGCAGGCGAACAGACCCTCTTCCCCGGGTAGCCCGCGCCCGCGTGCCGGTTGTTACGTCTTTGTATCCGGCTGCGCCAGGTGCTTTACAAGCGTTAATTCTGTCCCAGGATTCAATTGTCGAAAGTGTACCTCATCCATGAGGGAACGGATAAGGAAGATGCCGCGGCCGGTGCCGCGCAAAAGATTCTCAGGCGCCAAAGGGTCGGGAACGGCTTGCGGATTAAACCCCCTGCCCTCATCGGAGATGGTGAATACCAGCGATTTGCCGGTGTTCTCAAAAGCCACGTCAATCTTCCGCGAGGGGTCGTATTCGTTGCCGTGCAGCACCGCGTTCACTGCCGCCTCGCGCACCGCCATGGCTACATGGAAGCGCTCGTCGTCGCTCAGTCCCGCTTCTTCCGCCAGCTTGTCTGCTGCAGCTTCAACCTCGCAGACACTGTCCATGGTGGACCTGAGTTTGAGACTCCGCCGTACTGGCATGGGTGCGTTCACCGGTTCGCTCTCCGCCTTCTTGTGGACTGGCCGGGCCCGCTCTCCCGCCTCTGTAGGGTGTATCGACTTATGCCGGCAGGCAGCACCGCCATGTTTCGATAGGCTCTAGCTGGCAGTTTCATGTTTGAAGTCGGAGCGTGTCAAGCCGTTTATTGTTCCCAATCTGCCGGGCATCGTACACTTCCTCAGGAGAATACACTCACATCATGGAGCCTCGCACCAAAGCCCGGGTAAGTTTGACGGCGCTTCTCGGCACTCCGGTGACCGATGCGCAGGGCCACATACGCGGCCGCCTGAAAGACATTGCCGTGGCCACGGGCCCAGAGGCCGGCAAAGTGGCGGGGCTGGTGCTGAAGACACGCGCCGGACTCTCGCTGGTTCCCTCCCATGAGGTGATGGAGACCCCTGCCGGCACGCTCGAGCTGCGCTCGGCGGGCGCGCTGACTCCGCTGAAAGACGAAGGCAGCTACCTGTTTCTGCAGCAGGACCTGGTCGACCGCCAGATCATCGACATTCACGGACGAAAGGTGGTCCGTGTAAACGACGTGGAACTGGAGTGGCTGGGCCACGGCGCCGCTCACCTGCTGCGCGTGGCCGAAGTGGAAGTGGGCTTGCGCGGAGCCTTCCGCCGCGTGTTCAAGGGCGTTCTTCCCCGCGCTACGCTCGAATCGTTCTCGCGCAAATTCAGCGCACACGGCATTCCCTGGCTTTTTGTGGACGTGATCGAGGTGGACCCGGCGCGGCGCGTAAAGCTGCGCATTGAGCACGAGCGGCTTGCCGACATGCACCCCTCGGAATTGGCGGACATTCTTGAAGATCTTGCGCCGGCCGAGCGCGAAGCCGTATTTGTAACGCTGGACGAAGAGACGGCCGCCGAGGCGCTGGAAGAGGTCGAGCCCAAGCTGCAGAAGTCGCTGCTGGAAAAGCTGGACGAAGAAAAGATCGCCGACATTGTAGAGGAGATGGACCCCGGCGCAGCCGCGGACCTTCTTGCCGAGCTGCCCCAGGAGCAGTCCGACGCCATTTTGGAAGAGATGGAGCCGGAGGAGCGGCAGGAGGTGGAGGATCTGCTGGAGTTCGACGAGAACTCTGCCGCCGGCTGCATGACCACCGACTTTGTGTACCTGGGAATGCAGTCCACCGTGGCCCAGGCGGTGCAGGCGCTGCGCACCTTTGACGGCGACCCGGAGACGGTGACCGAGGTATACCTGTTGGACGAGAAGCGCATGCTGCGCGGAGCGATTCCGCTGGCCCGCCTGGTGATGGCGCTGCCGGAGACGCGGCTAAGCGTGCTGGCCGAACCGCGCTTCCTCTCCTGCCACGCGGATATGAACCAGAACGATCTGGCGGAGATGTTCGACAAGTACAACCTGCATGCGCTGCCGGTATTGGACGCTCAGGGACGGATGGTCGGCGTTGTGCAGTCGGAGCAGGTGATCAGCTACCTGCGCGAAAAGATCTGATTCGGATACGGATAGAGTTCCAGAACGATCCGGCATCCCCAAAAGGCGGCCCGGTATCGGACTTGTCATGTGTCTTTCGTCACCTTAGATGCCAGAAAATCTGTGGATTTCTATGAATTTGTGAAACAATCCGTAAATGGTACAGTTTCCAAAAATCATCCAGGGCGGCATGGGCGTGGGTGTATCGAATTGGAGACTCGCACAGGCCGTTTCAAAGCTCGGCCAACTTGGCGTCGTCTCCGGTACTGCTCTCGATTCCGTATTTGTACGCCGCCTTGCCGACGGCGACCAGGACGGCCATATGCGCCGCGCAGTGGATGCCTTTCCCTTTCCCGATATGGCCAGACGCATCTGGAGTGAGTACTTTACGCCCGGAGGGAAGGCCAAAGAAACGCCGTACCCGACCCTGCCGATGCACCAGCGCAACAGCGCGCGCAAGCTGATCGAACTGTGCATCGTGAGCAACTTTGCCGAAGTTTTTCTGGCCAAAGAAGGCCACAAGAATCCAGTTGGCATAAATTTTCTTGAAAAAGTGCAGATGCCCCACCTGGCCTCGATCTACGGAGCCATGCTGGCGGGCGTAGGCTACGTTCTGATGGGCGCGGGCATTCCGCTGCATATTCCAGGCGTGCTGGATGCGTTTGTGGCGCACCACGTGGCCGAATACAAGCTGGCTGTAACCGGCGCACTGCCTGAACTAAACACGATGATGAGCCTGAACCCGGCCGACTACGCCGAGGGGGCGCTGCCGGTGCTGCATCGCCCCAGGTTCCTGGCCATTGTTTCGTCGAACACGCTGGCGGCCACCATGCTGCGGCGCGCCAACGGGCGTGTGGACGGATTCGTGATTGAAGGGCCGACGGCCGGCGGACACAACGCGCCTCCGCGCGGCAAGCTGCAACTGAATGAGGCGGGCGAGCCCGTCTATGGCGAACGGGACCAGGTGAGCCTTGCCGCATTCCGCGAGCTGGGAGTTCCCTTCTGGCTGGCCGGCGGGTACGGCAACGCGGAGATGGTGCGCAAGGCGCTGGACGCGGGCGCTGCCGGCGTTCAGGTGGGAACCGCATTTGCATTCAGCCAAGAATCGGGACTGCGCGCCGATCTGAAACAGACGCTCTTGGATCAGGCAGCCACTGGATCAGGGCAGGTATTTACCGATCCGCTGGCCTCGCCCACGGGTTTCCCGTTCAAGGTGGCTCAGCTCGATGGAACTTCTTCTGCGTTTCCTATTTATCAGGAACGCAAGCGGGTTTGCGACCTGGGTTATCTGCGTGAGCCTTACGCCGCCTCCGACGGCCAGATAGGCTACCGCTGCGCGGCCGAGCCGGTAGAAAACTACTTGTCAAAGGGCGGCAAGATTGAAGAAACGACCGGACGCAAATGCCTGTGCAATGCTCTGATGGCCAACATCGGCCTGGAGCAGAAGCGCAAGGATGGTTCAGTGGAACCGGCGCTGGTGACGGTGGGCGACGACCTGAATACCATTGCGCAGTTCCAAACGCCGGGCCGCATCAACTACAGCGCCGCGGATGTGGTGAAATCGCTGCTGAGCCTGAACGCCGAGGTTGAAGAACCCGCCGAGGCTGCACTGGCCGCGACGGCCTGAAACAAGCAATTTCTCTGGTACGGCAAAGAGGGTGGATTCGTTCAACGAATCCACCCTCTTTGCATTGAAAATCTGGCTTGTTTTCCCTATTCGCGGGTGGAATCCCCGGCGCAAAATCGTGGCTCTGCGCCTTTCATGCGAATGCGGTTGCATCACCGTTCAAGACAATCGCATTTGAAATCGGAATCAAGAACAACAGGGGCTTTGAAAGGGCACGGATTTATCCGTGCCGCGACAAACCGCAAAATTGGTGGGCTTGAGCCCCTGGGGAAAGGTTTCTGCTGCCTTCGAAAACCATCCCTCAGGTGCTAAAGCACATCTCATTCCCGACCACCTTCTTCGGCACGGATAAATCCGCGCCCTTTCAAAACAATCCCTTTCCGCTTTCTCAAATGTGATTGCCCCGCGCCCCGGTGCGCCAGGGTTCGCGAATGCGGGCCTCTCCTGTTATGGTCAGTGAGGAAACCCGTGTTCGTAGAACACATTGCAATGAACCCACCTTAGGACCTGTCGTGCATGTGGAAGCGTTGGCGAATCCGGATACTGCTGTTCCTGGCCGTTCTTGGCCCCGGATTTATTACAGCCAACGTCGATAACGACTCCGGCGGTATTCTCACCTACTCCCAGGCAGGCGCGCAGTACGGCTACATGCTGCTGTGGACCATGCTTCCCATCACCATCGCGCTGATTGTGGTGCAGGAGATGTGCGCGCGTATGGGGGTGGTCACCGGCAAAGGCCTGAGCGATCTCATCCGCGAAGAATTCGGCCTGCGCCTCACCTTTCTGCTGATGCTCACGCTGGTAGTGGTTAACTACACCAACGTGGTCACCGAGTTCATCGGCATCGCCGGCTCGCTGCACCTGT
>CAYZVG010000078.1:0-6639 GCA_964481595.1 uncultured Occallatibacter sp.
GCCTCGCAGTTGGGCACCTGGGATAACACGGACTCCAGCATTCGTGACTTCCCAGGTCTGAAAATCCAGACCGGGTGCATCCCAGCGTTCTTGGCAGGGCCAGCGTCGCTTCCGGTGCTTCACACCGGGATGACTTCGGCACTCCATCCCTGAAAGGGTCGTGCAGGGGAACCCTGTGAGCACCCTGGCAGGTGGCCCGGCCATCGCCCCGGATGCATCGCCTTAAGACTTGAGTAAGCTGTGCCCATTCATCGTGACAACAAAGCAGCGATACATGGGGCACAGCCTGCAATCTCTGCTAGCGATCAAAGCAGGGGGAATCGATGCATGGTCCACTCGCCGATCTCCCGATCGCTTTCTGTGTAAGCAGTTCATGTAGGCGCCTTCAATAGGCAACTTCACGACATCCAAGCATTAAATCGTTCTTTGTCATTTATTTAGCGCCGGTGCAGGCGGAGCCAGGGCGACTTTTGCGCTCGCTTGGGAGAGCCGCACCGCGCCATTTTCTGAAAATGTGATCACTGTCACTGTTTTCTAAAACCGCTCCCTTTAGACTCGCTAAATGGATATCGATATAAGTTTATCGACTTGATTGTCCGCGGGGTGGCAAGCGGCGCCACGCACCAAATGACTCGCTGGCCAACTTGGAACGACGGTCCCGTTCGACACATTTCCACTGACGGCCTGCTTATGGACTGCTTTTGACCGCAGGCGTGAAACGAGGAAGAGGAGAGCATGACAAATCTCGAAGGGTCTTTTGCTTCAAATCAGGAACCGGAAAACCGTGTAACCAACAAGGATGAACTGAACGCCCTTGTGGCTCGCGTCAAAGAAGCCCAACAGAAATTCGCCAACTTCTCGCAAAAGCAGGTCGATCAGATTTTCCGGAGCGCAGCCCTGGCCGCCGCCGATGCGCGCATCCCGCTGGCAAAACTGGCAGTCGAGGAGACGGGAATGGGAGTGACGGAAGACAAGGTGATCAAGAACCACTTCGCGTCAGAGTACATTTACAACAAATATAAGGATGAGAAGACCTGCGGGATTCTGGCCGAGGATGACGAAGCCGGCACGATTACCATCGCCGAGCCGATGGGGCTGATCTGCGGCATTATTCCTACGACGAATCCCACCTCGACTGCGATCTTTAAGACGCTGATCAGCCTGAAGACACGCAACGGCATCATCATCAGCCCGCACCCCAGGGCGCGTAAGTGTACCTGCGTTGCCGCGCGTCTGGTTCTTGATGCGGCGGTCGCTGCCGGCGCTCCGAAAGACATTATAGGCTGGATCGATGAGCCGACCGTCGAGCTTTCCAATCAACTGATGCGCCATCCCGATATCAAGCTGATTCTGGCCACGGGCGGCCCGTCCATGGTTCATGCGGCTTACTCGTCCGGTACTCCGGCCATCGGCGTGGGCGCGGGCAATACACCGGTCGTCATCGACGAAACTGCCGATCTTACGCGCGCCATCGCTTCCATCCTGATGTCAAAGACCTTCGACAACGGCGTCATCTGCGCATCGGAACAGGCGATTATTGCTGTCGATGCAGTCTACGATTCGGTCCGCGATCGTTTCGCGCGCCATGGCGGCTACATCCTCAACAAGAAAGAGACCGAGGCGGTGCGGGGCATCATTCTGGTGAACGGAGCAGTGAACGGCAAAATCGTGGGTCAGGCCGCTGCAAAGATAGCAGCGATGGCCGGCATCAGCGTTCCGGCGACCACGAAAGTGCTGATCGGCGAAGTTACAAGCGCAGCTGAAGACGAGCCGTTCGCGCACGAGAAGCTTTCCACCATTCTCGCTCTCTATCGCGCCAAGGACTTCAAGGACGCTGTTGTCATCGCCAGCAAGCTGGTTGCGCTGGGCGGCATCGGCCACACCTCGGTTCTCTATACCGACCAGGACCAGCAGAAGGAACGCGTGAACTACTTTGGCGAGCGCATGAAGACCGCGCGCATCCTCATCAACACGCCGTCTTCTCACGGCGGCATCGGCGATTTGTACAATTTCAGCCTGTCTCCCAGCCTCACGCTGGGTTGCGGAAGTTGGGGTGGAAACTCAGTGTCGGAAAATGTTGGTCCCAAGCATCTGCTGAACAAGAAGATCGTGGCCAAGCGCGCGGAAAACGCGTTGTGGCATAAGCTCCCCGGTTCGGTTTATTTCCGCCGCGGCTGCACGCCCGAGGCGCTGAAGGATATCGCCGGCAAAAAGCGCGCATTGATTGTTACCGACGACTTCATCTTCCGCTCTGGCATGGCCGACGACCTGATTGCGACGTTGAAACACCTGGGCATGGAAGTGGACATTTTCTCGCAGGTGAAGGCCGACCCAAATCTGAGCACGGTACGCAAGTGCGTAGATGCGGCCAACAGCTTTCAGCCGGACGTATTTGTCGCTCTCGGCGGCGGCTCTCCCATGGACGCGGCCAAGATTGCCTGGGTAATGTACGAGCACCCCGAAGTGGATTTCGAAGACTTGGCGATGCGTTTCATGGACATTCGCAAGCGCATTTACAAGTTTCCCAAGATGGGGATCAAGGCCAGGATGGTCGCGATTCCAACGACCTCTGGGACCGGGTCTGAAGTGACTCCCTTCGCGGTGGTCACCGATGACGCAACAGGGAAGAAGTATCCCATTGCCGACTATGAACTGACGCCGAATATCGCAATTATCGATCCTAATTACGTAATGAACCTGCCCAAGTCGCTGACGGCGTTCGGCGGCGTGGACGCGGTAACACATGCTCTGGAAGCGTATGTGTCGATCATGGCCAATGAGTTCAGCGATGGACAGGCACTGCAGGCCTTGAAGCTGCTTAAGCTCTACCTGCCCTCGGCCTACAAGAATGGCGCCAAGGACCCCAAGGCGCGCGAGAAGGTGCACTACGGTGCTACGCTGGCCGGCATTGCCTTTGCGAATGCCTTCCTGGGGGCCTGCCACTCCATGGCGCACAAGATTGGCGCGGCCTTTCACTTGCCGCACGGTCTGGCGAACGCGTTGTTGATCAGCAATGTGATCCGCTACAACGCCAACGACAACCCCTCAAAGCAGGCTGCCTTCTCGCAATATGACCGTCCCAAGGCGCGGTGCCGTTATGCTGAGATCAGCGACTACCTTGGATTGGGTGGAACCACAAAGGATGAGAAGGTAGAGAATCTGATTGCGTGGGTCGATGGCCTGAAACACGACCTGGAGATCCCGGCCAGCATTCAGGATGCAGGAGTCAGCGAGTCTGAGTTCCTGGCTAAGATCGACGCCCTGGCAGTGGATGCCTTCGACGACCAGTGCACGGGAGCCAACCCGCGCTATCCGCTGATCGCCGAGCTTAAGGCGATCCTGCTGGATAGCTTCTATGGCCGGCCGTTCGTCGAGTTGACGGAGCGGTTTGACATGGAAGTGCCTGCTGCGGAGGCAAAGCCGGCCGTGGTCCACAAGACCAAGGCGGCCAAGGCTGAACCAGCACTGGCCAAGTAACATCCTGTCGAAGAGACGCCGGACTGCCTCCGCGGAGTCCGGTCCTTCTTCAAGAAAACAAGCGGTCCGGTGACTCCTGTTGTAGTGAGTCATGCTGGCGGAGCCGCGTTCCGGGAAAGCTGTGCCTGCGCCCTGTTTCACGATGACGGCACGGGAATTTCTCAGAGGCAATCATGACGGTCTCAAATGAAACACTCGTGCTGTTGGCCATGCTTCCGCTCCTGGCGGGTGTTCTGCTTCAGATTCTGGCTGCGCGCATTCTTTCTTCCCGAGCCAAAGGGATTCTTGCGCTGCTCTGCTGCCTGCCCAGCATTGCGGCGGTGGTTGCAACGTATGTGCGGGTGAGCCAGGGCGGTGCAATCGACTTCACGCTGCTTTCCTGGGATGGACCGTTGGCGATGGTCTTTCATGTGGACGCGTTGAGCCTGATGTTCGCCGCGATGGGCACAGGCCTGGGCTCGATTGTTCTGCTTTACTCCGTCGATTACATGGCCGGCGAACCAGCCGCAACGCGCTTTTACTGCTTCATGCTTACATTCATCTGCGGCATGGTAGGCATGGTGTATAGCGCCAACCTGTTTCTGCTCTACCTGTGCTGGGAAGCGATGGGCCTGTGCTCGTTCAGCCTGGTGGGGTTCTGGTATGAAAAGAAGGAGTCGGTCGCCGGCGCGCGCAAGGTGCTGCTGATGACCCACCTGGCCGGCTACGGCCTGCTGACTGCGATTCTGCTTGTGTTTTCGCGCACCGGCAGTGCTCTCTGGACCGATCCGGCCGTTGCCCATGCCTTTACCGGCGGCGTCTATTCGCTGATGCTGGTGGCGTTGCTGGCCAAGTCAGTGCAATTCCCGCTACACACCTGGATTCCCGAAGCGATGAGCGCGCCTACCCCGGTGAGCGCGCTTCTCCATGCGGCATGCTACGTCAAGGCAGGGGTATATCTGGCCGCCCGCATGCATTGCTTCAATCAATGGCCAGCCTCCTGGGGCCTGGCGATGATGTGGCTGGGCACCGTAACCATGGTTGTGGGCGTGACCTATGCCATGGTGCAGCACGACCTGAAGCGCATGCTCGCCTTCCACACCGTAAGCCAGATCGGCTATATCATTACCGGTCTCGGCCTGGGAACGCCGCTGGGCATTGCCGCGGCGCTGCTCCATTGCATCAATCACAGCCTGTTCAAAGGCGGATTGTTCCTGGCAGCCGGCTCAGTGCAGCACGCTACCGGAACCCGCGACATGAACCATCTTGGCGGCCTTGCGCGCCGCATGCCGCGCACCACGGTGGTGTGGCTCATCAGCGTGGGCAGCATGATGGGCGTGCCATTCATGAGCGGATTCGCCAGCAAGTGGCTGCTCTATACCGCCGCGCTCCAGTCCGGGCAGGCGGTTCCCGCATTGGCGGCCTGGGTTGTGAGCGTGGGCACTGTGTTCTCTTGCGTCAAAGCCACGAGCGCCGTGTTTCTGGGGCCCACAACGCCACAGACGAAAAACGCGCATGAGGCCCCTGCCAGCATGGTTTGGGCGCTCGGATTGTTTGGGCTGGGCAGCCTGGTGTTGGGACTAGCGCCGCAGCTGGCCGTGCAATTCATCATCAATCCCATCTTGCCGCTTCTCGGCGTTGCCACGGTGCAGGTCTCCTGGTTTGGGCTCACGCCCGCCGCTGGTTCCTGGTGGACAACGGGCGGCCTGGTGCTGGCGGTTGCTTCGGCAGGCCTGGGAGTTCTGTTCTACATGTTTGCCGGCATGTCGAGAGCGCGTGCCTACTCGGTGGAAGGCAATGTGATCATTGCGGGTGCGGCCGGCGGCGGCAGCGTTGGCGTCTTTACTGGCGGCGAGCCGATCCACGGGCATGGCCGGCTGCCTGCCAGCGACTTCTCAGTGATTCTGAAGAATGCATGGGCGCCGTACTTCCGGGCGATGGATGTCGATCGTGTCTATCTGGGCTTGTGGCGCGCTGTGCAAGCGGTCTCTAATGTGCTTGGCCGCGCCTTCGCCTGGTTGGAGAAGTTCGCGCTGCTCTGGACGATTGCACTCGCCGCCGCGGTGATCTGTGCTGTCCGTTGGATCGTTCCTGGCACGATGGCTGCGGGCGAAACCGTAGGGAGTTCGCTAACTATCCTGATTGGTGCCGGGTGCGCCGTTGCCTGGGTGGCTTTGCTGATGGCGGTCTCGGCAAAGCGGGCCTGGTACTCACTGCTGCCTCTGCTGGTGCTGAGCGGTGGATGCGCAGTCGCAGCCATGTGGACAGGTGAACCCATGCAACGGCAGGCTCTGCTTGAAATTGCCAGCGCCCTGGTTCTGGTGCTGGTGTGGCGCACCGGCACGCGCCGCGTGGCTTGGCTCTACTCCGCTGTGGTGGCCATCTCGGCCATTGACCTTATTGCTGGACAGATTGCAATGCAGCAGGGAAGCGGCGCATGGGCGCGTGCGCTGTTGTTATGCAGCTTCCTGCTCAAGCTGGGAATTGCCCCATTGCTGCTCTGGCTGCCTTCGATTGCCGAAGCATTGCCTGCTCCACTGATTGGCGCAATCATCGCGGTGGTCGACATGGCCGCATTTGGAGAGCTTGTTCTCACCGCGCAAGCCCATCCCGATCTGTTGCAGCCGCACGGACTCTGGATAGCGGCCGCGTTGGCTTCCTCCCTTCTGGCCTCGGCGCTGATGCTTACCCAGCGCAACATCAAGCGGCTGCTGGCGCTCTCGACCATTGAGGATATGGGCTTCCTGCTGCTGGGCGTGTTGTCGGCCACCGAACTTGGACTGCGCGGCGCACTGATCGGAGCCTTTGTGCACGCTGTTGCCAAGGCGCTGCTCTTCATCTCCATCAGTGCCCCAGAGGCAGACGGATTGCTCCTGCAAGACACGCGCGGCCTGGCCTCGCGCTACCCGGTCAGCGCTGCCGGATTCCTCGCTGGATCGCTTGCCATGCTCGGCGTGCCGCCCCTGCTAGGCTTTGCCGGCCGCTGGCGGCTCTACCAGACAGCCATCGAAACAAGCCCATGGCTGCTTGCTGGCTTCGTTCTTTCATCTATGTTTGCGCTGGTGGCCTATATGCTTTGCCTCACCCGCTGCTGGTGGGGACCAGCGGACACGCACACGGCTGACGCCAGTCATGCCTCAGAGCCTTTGGTGCTCAAGTTGGCGATCGTTGGCCTGATCGTGG
>CAYZVG010000078.1:6649-10392 GCA_964481595.1 uncultured Occallatibacter sp.
CGCATTGGGTGGGAGGATTCAATGAGCATCTTAAAGAAACTGATGTATAAAGCCCGTTGCAAGAGCCCGCGGATCTTCCACCTGAATACTGGTAGCTGCAACGGCTGCGATATCGAGCTGGTTACCTGCCTTTCTCCGCGCTATGACGTCGAGCAGATCGGTATCCATCTGGAGGGAAGTCCGCGTCACGCCGACATCCTCTGCATCACCGGCCCGGTCACGCGCAATACGCTGGATGCGGTGAAGTCAGTCTATGCGCAGGTCTGCGAGCCCAAGGCCGTCGTGGCCCTTGGCTCCTGCCCGGCCTCCTGCAATGTCTTCGCCGGCAGCCCGGTCATCGAGGGGCCCTTGGCCAAGCACATCCCGGTGGATGTGTATGTGCCCGGCTGCCCGCCTCATCCCGACGCAATCATCAAAGGCATTGTGCGCGCGGCGCGGATTCTTGCCGAGCGCGGAGTCCCCGAAGCAGCGAAAGGACATCCCCAGAAATGAACATCAACGGCCTGATTCGCTTTCTCGTTTTTCCCGGATTGCTCTTCGCTGTTCCCGCTGGATGGTTCTTTGTGTGGGTCGAACACAAGGCCGTGGCGCGCATGCAACGGCGCATCGGTCCGCCCTTGCTGCAAATCTTCTGGGACTTTGTGAAACTGCTGGGCAAACGCACGCCCTCGCGTCATGGCATTGAGGCCAACCTGCTGCGCATCTATCCGGTTCTGTCAGTGCTGTCGCTGCTTGGGGCGCTGGCGCTGCTGCCGGTCTTCCCCAACGCAGACCATGGTTTTTCCGGCGATGGCATTCTCCTGGTCGCGCTGCTTGAACTGCCTTCCATCTGTTTCATCCTCGCGGGATTTACCTCTCGCTCAATCTACGGAGAGATCGGCGCCACGCGTGAAGCGGTTTTAGGCGTCGCCAACAACGTTGTCTTTCTGCTCGCAATCCTCACCATTGCCGTTACCGCGAATACCTTCCGCCTTACCGATCTTGCCGGTCCGTCGTGGAATCCAGGCCATTGGATCGGCGTGCTCGGCATCCTGTTGTGCATTCCCGCCAAGCTGCGCATCAATCCCTTTTCCACCTCCAGCGCGGAGCAGGAGATCTACTCCGGTCCGTTGACGGAGTATGCCGGCGCAGCCCTGGCCATGTGGGAACTCGCGCACGGGTTGGAATGGGTCGCGCTCACCGGTTTGGTGGCTACTCTGGTGATGCCCGCCGGGGGACCGTGGTGGCTGCGCGTGCTCACCTTTGTCGTCGTTGCCTTTCTTCAGGTATTGCTGCTTTCGGCCATTGGCGCTGGCACGGCGCGCTTCACGCTGCAACGATCGATGCGCGTCTACTGGCGATGGGCGGTGATCCTTGCGGGGCTCGCCATGTCGTCTGCCATCTATATGAGGTTTCATTCATGAATATCTTCCGCCTCATCTTCAACAATCTGCGGCATGGCACGGTCTCCTTTCCTTTGCCGCACAAGCACCAGTGCACCAGCAATCAATATCGCGGCTTGATTCAAAACGATGCGGAGCGCTGTGTGGGCTGCGGAAGCTGCGCCTATGTTTGCCCCACCTGCGCCATTGAGGTTTCTCGCAGCGGCGACACATACAGCTGGACGTACGACCCCGGCAAGTGCACCTTCTGCGGGCGATGCATAGACCGCTGCCGCCCGAACACCCTGAGCATGGAGTCAAAACTGCCGCCGCTTTACAGCACGCAGGGCGAACTGAAGCAGGTGCTCAATATGGTGAGGAAACGCCCTGTGCGGCCCGCGGCTGCACCCGCGGCCCCACCGGTGGTTGCCGCGGATCAGTCGGCGGTGAGCACAAATCTCATCGCAGTTGCAGTGCCGGAACCGGCCGCGAAACCTGCGGAATAAGAGGAGTGTGATGGCGACGGATACAGTCGATTTTGAAAACACGCTGCAAGAGATTGGATTTGGCGATGGCTGGAAGTGGGACAAGGGATCATGGTGGCTCGTCTCGCCGGAGCCCTACGATGTGCGCGAAACCACGCGCAAGATGCGCCAACTCGAAGCTCGCTTTGTGGCCATCACCGCGATTGAGCGCCCCGACAAAGAGATTCGCCTCGACTACCAATGGGATCTGCAGGGCAAGCTGCTCAGTTTCATCTGCGCAACGTCGGCAGGGCAAATGCCCACCATCGCCGATTTGTCCCCGGCGGCCGACTGGGTCGAGCGCGAAATTCACGAGTATTTTGCCGTCGATTTTACCGGCCGCACAAGCACCGATCCGTTGATGACTCGCCCCGGCGATCCGCTCGGCATCAACCTGCACACGGAGGCTGCCAAGTGAGCTATCGAATCCCCATTGGCCCTTACCATCCCGCACTCGAAGAGCCTTACAAGCTGGAACTGATCTGCGACGGTGAGACCGTGCGCGATGCCGTGATGCACATAGGTTTCAACTTCCGCGGCATTGAATACCTTGCCGAGCGGCGCAACTATCTGCAGGCTATTACTCTTGTCGAGCGCGTTTGCGGCATCTGCTCCAACGTGCACTCGCTCTCTTTCTGCCAGGCGGTGGAGCAGTTGAATGGCGCAGCTCCTCCTGAGCGCGCGCTCTATATCCGCGTCATACTTTCTGAGCTGGAGCGGCTGCATTCACACTTTCTCTGGGCAGGCATCGCGGCCAAACTGATTGGCTTCAAGACGGTTTTCATGGCTTGCTTCACTCTGCGCGAAGATGTGATGGATGCGCTGTCCGCCATCTCAGGCAATCGCGTCAACTACGGAATGAACTGCATTGGCGGCGTCAACCGCGACATTGCCAACCCGCAGGCAGTACTGAATATCCTCGACCAGATGGAGCGTGGAATTACTCACACCATCATTCCCATTTTTCTCGAGGACAAGACGGTCGAGTCCCGCTGCAAGGGCGTTGGCATCCTCACCAGGGAACAGGCGCAGGCAATGGGAGCCGTTGGCCCGCTGGCGCGCGCTTCGGGCGTCAGCCAGGATATCCGCAAGGCCGCTCCCTATGCCGTTTACGATCGGTTCGAGTTCAATGTGCCTGTTGAAACCGCGGGAGACGTGCGCGCGCGCCTCTCCGTGCATGCTTTGGAGATGATCGAAAGCTGCCGTATTCTGCGCCAGGCGCTGACCAGCTTGCCTGAAGGCCCCATCCACACTACGCCGCCCACCGGCGCGCGCTTCAAGGTGCCGGCAGGCACGGCCATCAGCCGCGCCGAGGCGCCACGCGGCGAGGTGGTCTATCAAGTCACATCGAATGGTACCGATATCCCCGAGCGCGTGCGCGTGCGTACGCCGACGTTCATGAATATGGCAACCGTCCGGTTCACGGTCATCGGGCAGGAGCTCTCCGACTCGCCGCTTATCCAGGCATCCTGCGACCCGTGCTACTCCTGCACCGATCGCTGAGCTGACCCGCCCTTCGCGACGACGACGTTGCTAGAGATACTGGATGAGGACCCGCTTCATGTGCTTGGTTTCAAGCAACTGCGCAATGCGCTTTACGATGTTGCGCCGCAGATCGAGTTCAACAGGGAAGCTGGGATACTGATGTGCTTCGTTCACGCTGGTGCCCACGGCAAACTTCACAATGCCGCTGTCGAGCAACAGCTTGGTCAGCCGCACGGCCGCATTGGAGCAAATATCTTCGGGGGCAGCCCCCCTCAAGCATGCGCAACACCTGCATAGCTTCCTAAAGGTTCGGCGGGGAAATCGATTCTGCCAGCACACGAGCGGCGCCTTCTTGAATCGGAACCTGGAAGCG
>CAYZVG010000079.1:0-10351 GCA_964481595.1 uncultured Occallatibacter sp.
TCACCACCCCCGAACTGAAAGGCGTTCGGGGCCCCGTTCGCTCAGAATGACAGCCTCTATTATGTTATGAACTTCGGAGACAGGACCTAGAACAAAGGAGAAATCAAATGAGCGGTTTCGAGACTTCCCCTCGCATCAGTCCCTTTCTTTGGTTCGACTCGAACGCGGAAGAGGCCGTGGATTTTTATCTCTCGGTCTTCAAGAACTCGCGGCGTTTGAGCGAGCTGCGCAACAACGGCGAGACGCCCGGCGCCAAGGGCTCAATCCTGACCATCGCCTTTGAGCTTGACGGCCAGCAGTTCACCGCGCTCAATGGCGGACCGGGGCACACATTCAACCATGCGGTCTCGTTTGTGGTGCGCTGCGACAGCCAGCAAGAGGTGGACTACTACTGGGACCAGCTCACGGAGGGCGGCGCGGAAGTTGCCTGCGGATGGCTGCGCGACAGGTTCGGCTTGAGCTGGCAGATCGTGCCCGCGCGCCTCTCCGAGCTCGTTCGCAATCCAAAAGCCATGAGCGCAATGATGAAGATGAAGAAGATCGACCTGGCCGAGCTTGAACGCGCGGCCAGGGAATAGAGGAGGCAGGAAACCTGCGCCGGATTTGCACACTACCGCAAACACTCGGCGCTTTTTGGTTGTTGTTACGGTTGTGACAACATATCCGCCTTGCCGGTGGCCATATTGATGGGCACTGACACGTGCTCCTGCGTGATCAGCCATTTCCCCTCAACTTTGAGATAAACGTCGGTTACTCGCGCCATAATTTCGACGGGGTTTCCGTTGGCGCCTATCCAGCTTCCATGCTGAATGCTGTGGCTAAAGGCAAACTTCCCATCGCTTTGCACTTGCATGTCCTGAACTTCGAAATTCACCGGGCCTTTGATCGTTGCAAATAAATCCTGCCATTCTTTTTTGTAGTCGTCCCAACCCTGGTACTGGCGCGGAACGCCCATGTCAAATACGAATAAATCGGGGGTCGGTACGTAAAACTTCATGATTCTGTCGACATCCTTGGCTTTAACCGCGGACGCAAACATGTCCCCATTTGCTTTGATCTGTTGCTCATCTTTCGATTGCGCGCTGGCCTGGCGCCCTCCGCACAGGCCGGCTGTGATACACAGCCCCATCGCGACGCAGAATGCGAACCTCTTCATTATCCCGTAACCTCACTTGATTGATATGTACAGGGCAACCCTGGAGCTATTCGTATACGTGTGGCTGAAAACGAGTGTCAAGAAGAAAATTTACGCCCGGCTTGCGGAGGCGTGCAGAGCGCGCTTTCTGCGTCTCCAATGCAACAAGAAGAGGTGCGGGCCAGGGCCGATAGACCCTGAAGAGACCCGCACCTCAGCCGGACAGAAGCCCGGAGCTATTCCGCCAGCGCTATTGGAACGCGCCAACCTTCTTAAAGTCGCCGCCTTTGACGATGGTGAACGCCGAAGGATCGACATACTTCTTGAACGCTGCGTTTACCTGGTCGGGCGTGAGCGCTGCCACGGCGGCATCGAGCTTGTCATCCCACGCGAAGGTGCGCCCCCAGCGCTCATCTTCCATCAGGATGGAAGCAACGCGGTTCTCTTCAGAGCGTTCCTGCGCGCGCGCATCCAGCCAGGTCTTCTTGGCCTTTGCCACTTCGTCGGCGGCAAAGCCGTCTTTGAGCGCGAGCGCCAGCTCCTCTTGAAAGTCTGCTTCGACCCTCGGCATGTTTTGCGGAGCCGCGATGGCCTGGCTCTGCAGTAAACCGCCGTCCTCTTTTGTCGGTATCCTGAACGACGCATACGCTCCGTAGCTAAGCCCGTCCTTGACGCGAATCCTCTGGAAGAGCCTGGAGTTCGCGCCGCCGCCAAAGATCTCCCCGGCGATTGCAAGCGCCGGGTAGTCGGGATTGTCGTCGCTCATCTTCAAGGGCATTCCCGCCAGGAAAAGCGCATTCTGTTTGTCGGGCGTTTCGATCTTGCGGTTGACTGCTTCCACCTTTTCGTAAGGTTCCTCCGCGCGTTTGTAGGGGCGGGTGCTCTTCCAGTCGCCGAACAGCTCCGTCACAAGCTTCTTCATCTGCTCAGGATCGAACTGGCCGCTGATGACAATTTCGCCCTGGCCTGCGCCATAGAACTGCTGATAAAACTGGCGCGTCTCCTCAAGCGTTAACTTCTTCCAATCCTCAATCTGCTCGTCATAGGTTGAGACGTAGCGCACGTCGCCGCGCGGGTACTTCTCGTTCAGGTGCTTGCTTAATTCAAGGCTCGCCAGGCTGCTCGGGTCGGTCTTGGCATTCTCCGCGCTCGCGATGTGCTGCTGCCGGATTTGCTCAAAGTCGGCCTCAGGGAACGAAGGCTCACGCAGAATCTCGCGCGTCAGACGGAGCGAGTCGCCAAGATTCGCTGCCACGGTCTGGATATTGGCCCCAACCGCCCAGGTCTGTCCCCATACATTGATCTGCGCCTTCAGCCGGTCGGTTTCATCCTGAATCTGCTGGCGGTTTTTGGTTTTGGTTCCGCGCATCAGCAATGAGCTTGCCGCGCTGCTGGCCGTCGCTTTGCCGAACAGCGACTTCTCGTCGCCAAAGCGAACGGTCATTGCCACTGACACTGTGCCGCCGCGCGTTTTGCGCGGGAACATCACCAGCTTCATGCCGTTGGGCAGGGTAGTGCGAATCACGCGCGCTTCAATGTTTGTGGGCGTGGGATCGAAGACCTCGCCCTGCTGCACGGCCTCGCCCCCTTTGTAGTCCTTAAAGAGCGCAACCGGATCGGGCGTGGCGGGAATCTCCGCGCGATCGGGGTTCGCGGTGGGAATGAATTCGCCCAGTGTCCGGTTCGACGGCTTCAGATAGGTCTTGGCCACGCGCAGAACATCTTCCGGCGTCACCTTGGCAATCTCGTCGCGCATCAGGAAGAACGTGCGCCAGTCGCCATCGCCGGCGTCGCCGCCCAGATTCAAAGCCATCGATTGCGAGTTGTCCATCGTGAGTTCGATGTTTTTCAGAAGCCGCGCTTTGGCGCGATCCACTTCTTCCTTTGTAGGCGGATCGGCGGGAAGGCCTTCTATGGTCTTGAGCAGAATCTGCTGCGCTTCGTCGATGGACTGATCGGGCTTGAGCTGAACATATCCCAACGCTACGCTGGGATCGTGATCGTCGTCAGCGCCCATGCCGGCTCCCACGGCCTTCTGGGTATCGACCAGAGCCTTGTAGAGCCGGCCGGTTTGCGGCGCGCCCAGCACCTGGGCCATCACCTCAAGCGGCGCAAAGTCCGGGTGCAGCGCGGCTGGAATGTGATACACGACCATGATTCCCTGAACGCTGCCCACGCGCCGCAAAATCACCGACCGCTCGCCCTCTTGCGTAGGCTCAACCGTGTATGGCTGCTTCAGAACGCGATCCGGCCTGGGAATTGCGCCGATGGTCTCCGCCACCATGGCCAGCGTCTTGGTCTCGTCGATCTGCCCGGCGATGATCAGGTCGGCATCGTCCGGCTGGTAATACTTTTTGTAGAACACCGCCAGGCTCTCGATAGGAACACGTTCCACGTCGGTGCGATTGCCGATGACCGTCTTTCCGTAGTTGTGAAAGCTGTAAGCTGCGCCCATCACGCGCTCGTGCAGAACATTCAGCGGGCTGTTTTCGCCACTCTCCATTTCATTGCGAACCACCGTCATTTCCGAGTCGAGATCCTTCTTCTGCATGGTCATATTCACCATGCGGTCGGCCTCAAGCTGCAGCGCCCAGCGCAGATTGTCGTCGCTGGCATTCACGGTCTCAAAGTACATGGTCTGGTCAAACGAGGTTTGACCGTTAAAGTTGCCGGCCGCGCGGTTGGTGAGTTCCTTGAAGATCTCGCGGCCATCTTTCGCGCTTTTGAACGTCATATGTTCCAAAAGGTGGGCCATGCCGGTCTCTCCGTAGCCCTCGTTGCGCGAGCCAACCAGGTAAACCACATTCACTGTGATCTTGGGCTTGGAATTGTCGGGAAACAGGATGACGTGCAATCCGTTGGGGAAGGCATACTCGGTTGCCCCTTCAACAGACGTGACCTTCTGCACGCCCGCGGGGAGGGTTTGAGCGAAAGCAGCGGTTGCAAGGAGGAAGACTGAGAAAAGAGCCACGAAATATTTCTTCAGACGCATCGTTCCACTTCCTTTTCGGATTTCGCGGCAATTATACGTTCTGCGCGTCCCAGGGCCGGCGCAGGAGGTAATCCTCAACCGCAATGATTTGACGTAACTAAATACGGATTTGCTCGGCCGTATGTTCCTGCAGGTAAATTTTTCTGCGCGCCTCTGGTATCCTGAATGGTTTACCTGACCGAGGAGAGGGCCATGCCGGAACATAGAGGACGAAAACACCATCAGGACCGGGTTGCAGAGGCGCTCCGGGAAGAGATTGGCGCCATGATCGAGGGTGAGCTTTCAGACCCGCGGATCGATCTCTGCTACGTTTCCGAGGTAGTGCTGAACCCCGGCGGAAAGTCGGCGCGCGTGTATGTGGCAATCGACAGCGCGGTTAAGGATATCGATAAGGCCGAGCAAAACACGGTGGCTGGACTTGAGGCCGCGAAAGGGTACATCCGTTTCGAGATCAAGGAGCGCCTGGGCGTGCGTCATGTGCCCGAACTGAGCTTCCTGGCCGACCGATCGGGCCGCTACCAGGCGCGTATCGACGAACTGATGGAGCGCTCGCGCAAGCGGCGCAAGGCTCAGGCAGATCAAGCGGCGTCGGCTGAACAAGCCGCCCCAGCGGAGTAACTGCGTATGAGCAAGGCTGCGCATGAGTGAATCGGGAACCAAAACAGAAGCGGCCGCACAGGCGGCGAATTCCTCCGCCGAATGGAGTTCGCCGGGCACTGTGAGCATTGCAGATGCGGGAGTAGGCGGCGCCGCCGTGAGCGGGTCATTCGCTGCTCCGGCAGGCGCGCCGGTGCAGGCGATTCTCGAAGCATTGCGCGGCGGCGAGCGGTTTCTGGTTTGCTCGCACTCGCGGCCCGACGGCGATGCGGTGGGCAGTATGCTGGCCATGAGTTTGCTGCTGCAGCAAATGGGCAAGCACGCCGACCTGGTGACAGCCGATGGGGTTCCGGTTGTCTATCGCGGATTGCCTGGGGCAGGCGCAATCCGCCACGCGCAGCGCGTGCATGGGCCTTACGATGCCGTCATTCTGCTGGAGTGCGATGCGCTGGACCGTGCGCAACTGTGCGGGCTCGAGAACTTTTTTTGCATCAACATCGATCACCACCTGAGCGGCCGCCCGTATGCGGATCTGAATTGGATCGACGTGCATGCCGCCAGCGCCGGCGAGCTCGTCTACAGGCTGGCGAAGGCGGCGGGAGCCACGCTGAGCGCCGAGATGGCCACCTGCCTCTACACCACGGTGCTGACCGATACGGGCGGATTCACTTACGGCTCCGTCTGTGAATCCACGTTCGCCATGGCGCGCGAACTGGTGCATGCAGGCGCCGATCCCATCGCCATTGCCCGCGACGTGTGCTACTCGGCCACTACGGCAAAGGTGCTGATTCTGGGCGCGGCGCTCAATAATCTCCGGCGCGAAGGGCGAGTGGCGTGGCTTTGGGTCACGCACAAAGACGTTGTGCGCACCTGCGCCGCCGAGGAAGACTGCGAAGGCATTGTGAATGTGGCCGTGGGCATTGCCGGAGTTGAAGTGGCGACCTTTTTGCGCGAGTTGCCGGAGAATCGTGTCCGCCTGAGCCTGCGCAGCAAGGGCCGCGTGAATGTGGCTGAGATCGCCGCGCAACTGGGCGGCGGCGGTCATGGCAATGCTGCCGGCTGTACTCTTGAGGGGCCTCTCGATAAGACCATCGAGCGGATTGTCAACCAATTACGATCGAGCGTCGCCGGGTTTCCCGCGGGAGCGCCTTAAAGCGGGTCCTCTGGACCTCCGATACTCGCCTTCGTCGCTTTAGGTTTGAGGTTTCCCACCCATTCGCCAGAAAAGAGCGAATGGATGGGGCACGGGGCGGAATTCCCGGTCGAGCAACAGGGATCGGCCCCGAATCTGTTAGCCTTGACCCTGTCGGAGTTGGATGCACCACCCTCGCGCGATTTCAGAGCGAGCCGCATGCGGCCCAGGCTGATTGAGCATGTCGTCC
Organism: uncultured Occallatibacter sp.; assembly: GCA_964481595.1. Lineage (GTDB taxonomy): Bacteria > Acidobacteriota > Terriglobia > Terriglobales > Acidobacteriaceae > Telmatobacter. The sequence goes on from CAYZVG010000079.1 coordinate 6,107, forward strand.
TGAGCAAAGCCGGAAACATTGGATCAGTTGAGACAGGCTATAGCAGAACAAGAATTGCCATACGCGGAGGCACGCCCGCTCAGTGGCTTTTTCCAAAAGAAACAGCCATCGTGCAGGATCTTCGTATGGGCGGGTGATTGCTGGGTTTACGGTGACGCTCGCTGCAGTTGGAGAATTGCCTGAAGTGGAAGCTAAACTGGATACTCCTGCTTTGGATCTGCATCAAAACGTTGGGCAACGGCTGCCGCAGTGGGCTACGGTCCGCGAAGTTGCCGTTTTTCTTATTTTCACGGTCTTCTTTCTCCTTTACGGCCTCACCCCGATGCTGGGCGGCGACGGCATTGGGCTGGTGGGCGCAGACGAACCCCGTTACGCGCAGATCGCTCACGAGATGCTGGTGCGGTTCGACTCCGCGCATACGGTCAAAGAGCGGCTCACTGCCTGCGTCACTCCCTATCTTTATGGCCGCCCCTGGCTTGAGAAGCCCGCCCTTTACTACTGGCGCGCCATGTTTCTGTTTCAAGACTTCGGCGTTCACGACTGGAGCGCGCGCCTTCCTTCCACTACCTTCGCTTTCATCATGATCGGCCTCATCTACCTGCACATGCGACGATTCCGTCCTGGCGGGCATTTGGATGCGGCGCTGATCACCGTTGCCTGCATCGGGATCATCGGCTTTTCCCGTGGCGCTTCTACCGACATGCAAATGGCCGCGCCGCTGTCGATCGGCCTTCTGGGCTGGTACGCATGGTATGAAACCGACTCAAAATTCTGGCTTTACGATATTTATTTCTTTACCGGGCTGGCGACCCTGGCCAAGGGCCCGGTAGCGCCGTTTCTGGCCATGCTCATCATCGCCGCTTTCGCCTTCCTCCGCAAAGAGTGGAGCATCATCCGGCGCTCGTTCTGGTGGCCGGGAGTGGTGCTTTATTTCGCCATGGTGCTCCCCTGGTTCATCGCCGTCCAGCATCAGAATCCCACTTTCTTCCGCGAGTTCTTTCTGGAACACAATCTTCAGCGCTTCGCCACTGACCGCTACGAGCATCAGCAGCCCTTCTGGTATTACTTCGTGGTCATCATCCTGGCCATGCTGCCGTGGACCGTCGTTGCCATCCGCGCGCTGGTCGACGGCATTCTCACTTCGGTAGCCGAGTGGCGTCTGCGCCGCTCCCGCAGCGGAGCACCCGCGGTCAACCGCCCCGGCGATGCGTTCCCTGAGTTTCTTGTTTTGTGGGCGCTCATCCCCATCCTCTTTTTTTCGTTTTCGCAATCAAAGCTGCCCGGCTATATTCTCCCCTCCATTCCGCCCATCGCGATTCTCACCGGAGACTTTCTCTTCCGGCGGCGGCGTTTCGGACTGAAGCGCTGGCTTCTTCTGTCGCACGCTGTCCTTTGCGGCGTCATGACCGGGGCCGTATTGCTTCTGCCGTGGTTCATTGCCCACGGCTCGAAAATGCCGCCGGTCAACGCACTGGCCGCAGCCACGGTTTCGGCGCTGGGAGCGGCGCTGCTGATTCTCATCGTTTCAAAGGGATTCGGCATTGCCAAACTGCGTCTCGTCACAACGTCGGTGCTGGTAGTGCTGGTTCTGTTTCTTTATGGAGTGGGTCCGTTTTTCGGCATCCCTGAGGTCGAGGCCACCAAGCGCGTCATTCACCTCATCGACAGCTCTTACTCGGCGCGGCCGCTTGCTGAAAGAATCGCCCAGTCTTTTCCTGAGAGTGAAACTGTCGCGGTCTTTCGCGTGCGCCGAGACGCTGAGTACGGGCTGTCGTTCTATCGCAATCGCGAGGTGGTGAATTACGAGCGGAGCGGCGTGCCCAGCGAGCAGCACCTGCTGGTGGCCAGGGTTACCGGCCGCGGCGGCGCAGACCTGCACACTGCAGCCGCGCTTGAGGACTATCTGGAGGGACGCCACTACGAAGAGGTCTTCAGTTGGCCTGAGCAAGGGCTGGAGGTGTATCTGGTGGGCGCGCGATAATCGCACTCGGGTCCTGTCCCAGAAGTTCTCGTCAGAACAAATCCTGAGCGAACGGAGCCCCGAATGTTCTTCAGTTTGGGGTGGTCAGTCGAAGGATCTGCGGCTGTTTTTCAACCAACTTCTAGGACCCTAAGCCAAAGCTCCATTTGCAGTTGGAAGCAACTCGTGTCAAAGTGTCGGGAAGGGCATTTCGGCAAAAATCTGTCGATGTAAGCGGTTGTCGGGCAGCAACAGGGCTGATTCTTTGCCGTAGAAGTGGCAAAGTGGCGGCATTTCAGGGAGATTCATGGGATTGAGCACGTCCAGCGAAATTCTCGACCTGAGGCACTTTACGGCGCCCATGCTGCGAGGCGTGCTCGATGCCGAGGCGCAGGTCTGGAAGGAACGGCTGCACTGGGATTACCGGGCATCGGCACGGCTGCTCATGCAGTACCTGGACAACCACATGCTTCCGGGCTATGCCGCAGTCTTTGGCGACCAGGTGGCCGGCTACGTCTTTTGCGTTTACGAAGACGCCAAGGCGGTTGTCGGCGATGTTTTTGCCACGCGCAACGCCCAAGAGGGCGAGGAGGCGGCGCACGCTCTGGAAGATACGCTGCTCCGGCACCTGCTTGAGCTGCTTGTGAACTCGCCGCAAGTTGAGCGGATCGAATCACAGCTTCTCATCCATCCCTCTGGCTCCCATGCCGCCGCGTTTCAGGCCGCCGGATTCGAGCTCTACCGGCGTCTGTTCATGGTGCAACCGCTGGCCGGCTTATGGGCCACACCGCACACCGAGTTGCCCGGCGATTTGGAACTGCGGCCCTGGCGCGATGAAGACTTGACGCTCGCGGCGCGCCTCATCTGCGACGCCTACCGCGACCATCCCGACAGCCTCATCAACGATCAGTACCGCTCGGTCCACGGCTCCATGCGCTTTCTCAACAACATCGTTCGCTATGCCGGCTGCGGAGTGTTCTCGGCGCCTGTTTCGCATGTTGTGGTGCACCGCGCCAATCGGGAGTTCGTGGCCCTGGTCCTGGGTTCTCGCGTGAGCCCCGAGAGCGGCCACATCACCCAGGTCTGCGTGCATCCGGCGTACCGGCGTCGCGGGCTGGCGCGCATGATGCTCTCCGTGGCGGCCTTCCACTTTATGCGCCAGGGCGCAACGGAAATCTCTCTCACGGTGACTGAAGCCAACCAGAAGGCGATCGACCTTTATCTGGCCGAGGGGTACGCCTGTAAGCACCGCTTCGACGCGGCCGTCTGGCAGAAGAGCAGCTAGTGAGCCTGGATTGATGTTCCGCCACTCGAACCATGACAAAACCGCGGCTGTCATTCTGAGCGAACGGGGCCCCGAACGTATTTCAGTTCGGGGGTGGTGAGAGAAGAATCTGCGGTTGTCTTTTTGCCCATTTAGTCAAGCACGCAAGAGCTGGTTGCATCAATGCCAACGGGGCGACGTGGCATCCCGCAGGGGTTAAAACCCCCGTCAATTCTGCGCATTCTGTGCCCCGGCTGAAGCCGTGCCCTTGTTACAAACCATTGATGCGGCCAGTTCTACTCTTCCCGCCGCAGAATCTCTTCCATCTTGGGTTTGTATTTTGCGTCGCGGCCGGCTGGCGGCTTGGCCGGCAGCACGCGCGAGGCCTTGGGTTGGCCCACGCGGTCGCGTGCGTTGGCCTTCACCGCCTTGGTCGCTGAAAAAGGAGTTGGCTTGCGTTTCGCCATGGTCAAGGATGAGTATGGAATAGAATTTGATTTAGGGAAAGAGCTGCGGCGCGGTTAGTGCCAGCAGACAGCTTTTCGAGTACAGACACGGCCCCCTGGACAGGGGGCCTTTTGCCGAGTTGGCAGCACCAGCGGGACCCATCCCGCGGAGGACCGGACAAGCAATGGAAGAGCGGGACTTCTTTACCGAAACCACAGAACTGCGGACTCACAATCTTATCTGCCCCAAGTGCGGGCAGGCCGGCGAATACAAGGTCACCTGGGTGGTGCGGCGCAAGCGGGCGCAACTGCCGCGCGGAGCCGATGAGCGCGATCGCGCCAAGTTTGCCAAGGCGCAATCCTACATGGTCCGGCGCGACGACAAACTTGCCTGCGCCAACGTGCGCTGCCGCAAGCCGTTTGAAATTACCCAGCTTCAGACGATCGCATTTCTGACGGAATAGACCGGGCGCAGGACAATCGCATTTGGATATCTAACTGTCAATAGGAACAGCTTTGAAAGGGCACGGATTTATCCGTGCCGAACGGGGCGCGAAAAACCGACCGGCTTTAGC
>CAYZVG010000080.1:0-10344 GCA_964481595.1 uncultured Occallatibacter sp.
CAGTGTCACAAGCTGCCGCTTCGCAAAAAACTCGTAGCCCTCCTCGACCACCTGGCTGCGGCCCAGCCGCGTCATTGTATCTCTGAACTCGTCATTGAAATTTGCCGCGACCGAGAAAGGATCCGGCGCTGTCGGGTCGGGCAGAACGTTGATGGGGAACGAACCGGAAAACCAGATCAGGTTTTTGCGACCGGGCAGATTGCCCAGAAACCGGCCCAATTGGTTCAGCGCGTCGAGAGTGTAGCGGATACGGGTCTGAAGCCGGTACCCCTGCGCGTCCGCCTCGAACTGTTTCAGGTTACTGATCATCGATACGCCTGTGGCTCCGCCCCCCCCGATAGCCTGTATATCGTCAATCATGTCATCGTTCCCAGCCATGTTACCGCCGTTAAAATGCTCGCCGCCCACCGTGCTATCCAGCAACGGCGAGACATCGAGATGTGTCTTTTGGGGGTCAGACAGCACGGTGCGGAGCTTGTCGAGATCGGAGGTAAATCCCTGAATAAGGTACAAATGGGAACCCAAGCCAAAGACCGCGACGCGGGTCCCCGGCTTTGCCTCTTTCAGATACTTCAGCAGTTGGGCGCGCGCATACGCCTGGTCTGGAACGGGAGTGTTGAGGGTATCGAGCAGCAGAATGTCGAGCGGGCCGCTCTCTGGCACGGGCGTGAAGTTGGTAAACATGCCGGGCTGAAGTTTGGGAGTTGGAACGGGCGGCGGCGAGACCGGAGCAACATGCTCCTCGAAGCTTCTTATCGTTTGCGGACGGCCGTCTTCCTCAATCTTGAAACTGTCTTTGGTCAGCTGATGCACTGGACTCTGGTGCGAGTCAACCACCGTGACATCGACGACCACGAGATCGGTATGAGCATGAATCACCGTGGTTGCTCCACTCCCGGCCTGTCCCGTGGGGGGCTGGTCAGCGGCAAATGCGGGAATGCTGATAAGCAACGACAAGACAAGCGGAAGACAACGGCGGGTCATAACATGCATCCTTTCGGCGATTCGAGGATCACTCAATTACCAGACTAGCGGAACTGCAGAAGAAGCCGCACGCATCGCACCATCTCCATGGAGGATGGGCCCCAGTACAGGCAGGCTCCTCGGTCTTGTCCGCTGGACCCTCCTGGAAGACGCAGGTGCTGAAGTGGACGTCTCCGATTTACAGCGGCCCGTGAGCACCTATGCGGCAATTCCGCTCCGGCATTGGCAGGGACACGGTTTTTGGCCCCCGACCTGACATCTCATTGAGATAGACGCAGAATCGACACCGAATGTTGCTTTCCTAGGAGTCGATTCTGCGTCTAAGTACATTTTCTTTTGAAAGCAGCCTTTATTGCACAAAAGTGGTTATGCTCTGCGGCGGCAGAGTGTAGTTAAACGAGTTGCCAGTCACCGTAATCGCGCTCTGTGCCGCGAAACTGGCGGAAGAGGTGGTCTGGTACGGAGTGAGAGAGGTTACGGTCTGATTCATCACAGTGACGGGGATGGAGACAGAGCCGACATTGGCATTGATGGCCACGATCACCAGATGTCCATTCCCGGTATAGGCCGAGATGTAAGTTCCGCTGAGAAGGCTTGTGCTGGATATGCTTGAGGTGGCGTTGCAGCGAGAGTATCCAGGGCGAACAAAGTGCGCAAATTGCGCCATGGCCGCGCCAAAGTAGGTCATGTTGCCACTGGAGTCGATCAGCCCGGTATAGGTAGTTCCCGAGTTGACCATCCACCAGTACACATAGGCGTTGTACTGAGCTACAACCATGGAGTTGTGAAGTTCCTCCGCCATATCGAGGGCGTCGATGATGGACTGGGTGGTCGCACCCGTTGTGGCAAGACTGACAGTGTGCTCGGTTACCCAGGTGTCTTTGTTCAGGCTCTTCGCCAGAGTGTAATAGTAAGGCTGCGAACCGTAGAGGTGACCACCAACGATGGAGACATTGCCCTCCGCGTTGGGGTCGTTCAGCGTCGGGTCAGACATGGTGTTGGCGAAGTAATAAGACTCCGGCATCATGAGTTTGGTGGTGAGTCCTTTGGCGTTATTGGCAACCCAGGTATCCATCTGCGCGCCGGTCCACAATTCGGACTCGTAGCAACCGCTCCCGGTCGGGCCCCCATCCACTCCATTTACCACGCAGGGATTCCAATCCGGTTCGTTCTGCACGGAGATGGCGTAGAGATTTACGTTCTTCGTGGCCGCGTAGTTGATATAGGCCTGCAGATAGTTGGCGAAATCGCCATAGCTGGCGGTGCTCAACGATCCCTCGTTGGTGCTGTTGTTGGTCTTCATGCTGGCGGGGGCCGTCCACGGGGTTGCAAAGACAATGCCACCCAAGGCCTGCACTGCCGCGCCGTTGGTCAGTTCGCCGTCCCACTGGGAAGTATCCGCAGTTTTTGTCGCGGGTGTGTAGTTGGCCGGAGCGATGCGGAGCCGCATGATGTCCAAGCCAATCTGGTTGCTCGCAGTACCGTACAGCGCGTTGATCTGAGCCGCCGGCATCGGTCCGCTCCAGGCTTCCGATCCGCCGAAACCGCGAATGATCTGCATGGGGTCGCCGGCGTCAACAACCACGGTGCCCGCCACGGGAGCGACCGTGATTTGATTCGTTAAGGTCACCTGAGCGTAATCCGTCGAATCGGTGGGGTCGAATGTGGCCTCTACTGAGTAGATGCCGTTGGCGAGTACAGTGGATGCGGTAACGGGACCCGCGCTAGCCGCCGGCGCGACGATGGCATAGGTAATCGCGCCGGGTTCGGAGGCTGATGCCGTGAGAGCTGCTGAGAGACTGCTGCCAGTGATAACTGTCGCTGGAGGAGCCCAACCGATTTGAGGCACAGTTTTAGTTGCCGGTGGATTCACTACCAGAGTCACAGAAGCGGAAGCAGTGGTGTAGTGGATCGTGTCGTTGGGTGTAAAAGTGACTTTGAGGGTTTGCGAACCGCTCTCCAGCACCGCGCCCGAGGCCGGCGAATAGGCAAAGTAGCCTGGAACTGTTGTTGTCGCGTCCAACTGTGTCGCGCTGAGAGCGGTGCCGAAGTTGATTGGCGCTGGTGTTGCCCATGTGATGGTGGGCGTAATCGCCTTGGTTGAGGAACTGCTGCTGCTGCTGCCACAGCCGGTAACAAAGATGGATGCGATGAATGCGAAGGAAAGTAAAATTCGTGTCTTCATGTTTAGCCCGCCTGACTGCTTCAAACCGTGAGGGCCATAACCCGGGCCGCTTCTCGGAAGCGGCTAAATAGTAAATCACTTTACTTTCAATGAGCAAACCTTTTCTCAACCGTGGCACATGATGAAAAAGCTCATGCTCGTCGAGAGCCTGCAGGGCACTGTATTGACTGGAATTCCTGTACTTTTGTGTGGACGGCAGCGATGCGCGGACAAGCACGGAGGTAACGGCCGGCGCGGCGCGAATCTGGCTTTCGCATTCAGGCAATGCCGTTTGGAGTTCGGCTTAAGCGCGCTTGCCGAGGACCGCAGTGTCCCCGGCGGGAACCGCCTGCCGCACATCCGATACCATGAAAATGCACCAGGATATTTTTCGACCTGTGACCGTCAGACACTCCGCCCGGCGTTGGCCGGCTTGCGTGGGGAATCGGCGAACAGTATCCGCCCGATAGCCTGAGAGCGGCGCCGTGAATCAGATTGCCCGTTGTGGAAAGATGTAATTGAGGAGACCAGCCGGATGCCTTTGAGCCGTAGGAAATTCTTATTGAGCAGCATGACTCTTGCAGGCACCCCATGGTTCGAGAGGCTGGCGGCGCAAGCGCCGAAGACGCCCTCTCCCATCCATTTTGTTCCGCGGCCCATCGCCTTCAAATTGGATAGCTGCGAGACGGAGGGACGCCAGGCTCCCGAGACCATGGCCGGCGGAGTGGCCGTGTTCGACTACGACAACGACGGCAAGCTCGATATCTTTTTTACGAACGGCGCAAATATCTCCACGCTCGAAAAAGACTCTCCGAAGTACTGGAACCGTCTGTTCCATAACAACGGCGACGGCACCTTTACCGACGTAACGGAAATATCGGGATTGAAGGGAACCGGCTTCGACGTGGGCGTCTCTGTGGCCGACTACGACAACGATGGGCTCCAGGACATCTTCGTCAGCGGCGTTTACCGCAACACCCTCTACCACAACAACGGCGACGGCACCTTTACCGACGTCACCGAAGAGGCTGGAATCGCGAAGCTGGACGCGGAATATGGTCCGCTTTGGTCAGTCGGCGCGGCGTGGGTGGACATCAACAACGACGGCCTGCTCGATCTGTTTGTAGTGAACTACGTGAAGTGGGAGAAAGACAAGGCTCTGCCGTGCGCAATCAATGGCAAGGCCGAGTATTGCCATCCGAAGTTCTTCAAGCCAACGCCGAATCAGCTATTCCTGAATAAAGGGAATGGCAAGTTTGAAGACATCTCCGCATCGTCGGGGATACGCAACTATCCGGGTAAAGGGATGGGCGTGGGAGTGGCGGACTACGACGACGATGGGCTGCCCGACCTGTTTGTGACCAACGACAAGGGGTTCAACTTTCTTTTTCACAATCTGGGCAACAACAAGTTTGAAGAGGTGGCGTTCGAGAGCGGGGTTTCACTGCCCGAGCACGGGAACATGATCTCGGGAATGGGAACTGATTTTCGAGACCTGAACAACGACGGCCTGCCCGACATTGTGCTCGTCGCCCTGGCCAACGAGACTTTTCCCATCTACCAGAATGCGGGCAAGGGGCAGTTTATTGAGGTAACCGCCAGCAGCGGCATGACGGCACTGTGCAACCCCATGGCGGGATTCAGCCCCAACATAGCCGACTTTGACAACGACGGCTGGAAAGACATCTTCGTATCGCGGGGAGACGTATCCTCCCCCGACATGTCCTTCCGCGAGGTTGTCGACCAGCCCAACACCGTCTTCCGCAACCTTGGGAATGGGAAGTGGGCGGCTCTCACCGAGGAAGCCGGGTTCACTGCCCTGCCGCCGGGACGGCATCGCGGCGCGGCGGTGGGCGACTTTACAGGCAACGGCAAGCTGGACATTGTGGTAACGGCGCTCGGCGCTCCCGCCGAGCTGTGGATGAACGACAGCCCGGGGGACAATCACTGGATCGGGCTGGCGCTTACCGGCACCAAGAGCAATCGCGATGCGATTGGCGCAAAGGTGAAGATCACCGTGGGCGGCAAATCGCAGTGGGATCACGTGAGCCACTCCGCCGGCTACGCCTCCTCAAGTTCCGCGCCGCTGCACTTCGGACTAGGACCGGCGAAGGTGGTCGACGAGATCGAAATCAAATGGCCTTCGGGGATTCGCCAGGTGTTGAAGAAGGTTGCCGCGGACCAGGTGGTCAAGGTTACGGAAATCAATGCGCCTGAAAGCAAGGCGATAGAAAGCAAGGTTTCTGAAAAGGCAAAGTGAGAGTGCGCGCATCGGCGCACAGTGGCACTAGAACCCCATGTTGGCAGATCTTCGTCTCCGGCACGCGGTGCGGGCTCCCCGGATGCTCGCCGCAGAGCTTGATTCCAATTGCTCAGACAGCGGCGATGGCGGCGACTAGATTCGAGGATGTAAGGGCAAATCAACAATGGCCCCGAGAAGCGACGGGAACTCCTGAACCGACTCAACCCCTTATGTAGGCTGCTGTTGCCGTGTCGATCTTAGCGGCGCCAAAGCATCCCACCTTAGCTTTGGAACCGCAGACACCTTCAAGGGGGTCACACATGCGCGGACTCAAGACTCTATTCGGCACGACGGTACTGCTCGCGGGCCTGGCCCTGGCGCCAGCGGCCCAGGCGCAGATCGTGGTAGATATCGGCGCTCAACCAAGCTGTCCTTATGGCTACTACGGCTATGCGCCCTACCAGTGCGCTCCCATGGGCTATTACGGGCCGGGATACTTCTATAACGGAATCTTCTTGGGCATGGGCCCGTGGGGCGGCTGGGGCTATAGCCACGGCTGGGGCGGGCACAGGTTCAACGGTGAAGGCGGAGGAAGCTATCACGGCGGACCAGGGCGCGTTTCTTATCGGCCCAGCGGCGGTGGACACGCCAGCGGCGGCGGACAAATGCGCGGCAATGCTGCCCCTGCTCATTCCAACGCGGCGCGTCCCAGCGCATCGCACGCACCCGCAGCTCATAGCAGCGGCGGCGGCGGTGGACATGCCGGCGGTGGTGGTGGACATGCCAGCGGTGGTGGCGGCGGGCATAGCGGCGGTGGCGGTGGCCATGGCGGCGAACACAAGTAGAGCATAGCTGCCCAACCAGGCGCGTGTTCGACAGAGAGCGGTGGGGCCGGGAGGCTCCGCCGCTTCTGTGTTCCGGGAGATACTTGCGGGCGACAATTACGCTTGCAAAGCTGGACCGGCGGAACGCGTGCAAATACAAGGAGCAGAATTGAAATGGCTGTGGAGGCTCACCGCAGCCGTGATCTAGCGGGCCTGAGGCTCAGCTTTCAACTGGTCTAGATTGGAAAGCACTGCCTGCCATTGCTTTGCATCTTTCTTTGTTTCAATCGGCAGCGACAGATCGGAATAAAAGCCGAGGATGTTGGCGCGCAGAGGCGACGAAGTCAGATTGAAGCTTCCGGCAGACAACTCGGCAAGCAGGCTTGCGTAGGTATCGTCCGCAATGGAGTACTCCCCCGCACTGGTCCTGCTGCCGTCGTCTAGATTGCAGTTAGGCAGCACCAGCGAGCCTGCCCGCACCTGCTGCAGAAGGGCTTTGTAACTATCCGTAGTTTTGTTGATGCTCTTGATGTACAGGTCCTCAGTATGCGGCGTCGGGTTATTGAACCCAAGACCTTTGAAGGGGCCAACCTTTGGCGCGAGACGCAGAATCGCGGCCAGGATTCGAGTGCCGATCCCCGGCCTGGTATAGGTCTTTCCCCACACTCTCTCATAGTCGGCGCGGGACAGACGATACAAGAATTTCCGTTTGGCAAAATTCGGCGTCTCACGCATCAGATCTTTCTTATGAGCTTCGAGTGCGACCTGAGTCATCTTCGGAATCAGGCTGCTTATGAAGAAACGATAGGAACCAACGGCCAGATCCTCGTTTTTTAGCACGTCCTTCAACTCGATCCCATACACAACTGGAAAGACACGCTCGATCAGTGGTTTCGAGACCTGGAATCCTATGAAGTCGTGATACTGCTGCGGCGCATAACGATTCTTGGCCACCTGCAGGGTGTCGAATCCAAACTCTGTCTTCAAATGGGCCGACGTGTCCTGGGCATAACGAACAGACCAGCCATATTTCGCTCGCAACTTTGGATATGCGAGCGCTACTGCCTCGTTGACCGCCGGGTGGCCGTCAATGTCCGCTATATAGTGCGAAAGTGCGCCCAGGGCAAAGGCATACTCGTCCGCATTCTGACTTTCAACGATCAGCTCGGTGACAAAATCTCCACTGCGGACATAATGCGTGAGATTGCTGAATTGTTTATTGCCGAATGGGTAATAGCCGAGATCTTGAATGACCGAGCCGCCGTAGGCATAAGAATGAGCTTCAAGAATCTGGTCATCCGTGAGCCCAGGAAAGCGTTGCAGCAGCAGGGGCCGTATCTGGTCGATCCACATTAAATCGACGATCTCTTCGTGGGTGAGGACGGAGTAAGCAAACGAACCCCCGCACGACATGAGCATGAAGAGAACGAGCGCGGCCCAGCGAAACAGTAAAGTGCGCCGACGGCTGAATGGAGCGCGCGGAGATGTGACTGCCTGCAGAGAATAGTGACAGCATCTTCTGCACGGCCGTGCAGGAAGTGCGCATGCCGGTTCGAGTTTAGGAATCATGATCGAGGCCCCTCCTGTCATGCTTCTCTGCTTACGTTACCGTAAACGCTTGTGACGATTCTTACGCGAGAAGCAGACCGGAGGCCCAGAGCAAAGGTCTCCACGGCAGGTTGAGAGACGGCCATTTACGCGGGCGGGGAAGAAGACCCGGTCGGCGCTAATTCCCTTCACCGGACAGCCTATTGGTCATCAACTGTAGGTGATAGCCCATGACCGCCATGGTCATGGCCGCGCCGACGCAATGGCGATAGCGCGTGGCAACGGTCAACAGGAACTTCCAGTAACTCCAGCGCTCGCGACCGAAGATGCCCTGGCGAAGTATGGAAGTAACGAAGGCGCGCGCATTGCCGCGAGTCACCCATCTCTGCCTGGTGTTGCGCACCTCATGTTTCGGCTGGGTGCGGTTCAGGTAGAGTTTGACGCGTTCATAGTAACACTCGCAGGAATAGATTCTTTTGAGCACCGACCGATAGCCCTCGACCAGCCGCGCAGCATCCATGTGGGGAAGGAAGTTGAGTTTGTCGCCGGTGTTGTCGCCATGGCCGGCATCGAGAATGCGGCCCTCGCGCAACAGACGCCGGAAGAGCTGGGTGCCAGGCATGGCCTGCAGCAAACCGACCATGGCAATGGGAATGCCGCTCGTCTGGATGAACTCGACCATGCGGTCGAAGATGTCATCGCGATCGGTGTCAAAGCCGAGGATGAAGCCGCCCATGACCTGCATTCCGTAGCTCTGGATGGTGGCCACGCTCTGAAGCAGACTGCGGCGGGTGTTCTGCAGCTTGTTGCTGGAGATGAGCCCCGATTCGTCGGGAGTCTCGATGCCCAGAAAGACCGAGACGAAGCCGGCGTCTTTCATCAACTGCATCAACTCCGGATCGTCGGCCAGGTTCAGCGAAGCCTCAGTATTGAAATCGAAACTGAATTTGTATTGGCTGCGCCATTCAGCCAGAGCCACACACAATTCCTTGGCGCGCGCCTTGTTGCCGATGAAGTTGTCATCGACAATAAAAACGGTTTCGCGCCAGCCGGCGGCGCGCAGTTGATCGAGCTCGGCCAGTACCTGCGCCACGGCCTTGGTGCGCGGGCGGCGGCCATAGATCTCAATGATGTCGCAGAACTCGCAGTTGAAGGGGCAACCGCGCGAGTATTGCACGGCCATGGTTGAGTAGCGGTGCATCTTGATGAGGCTCAGATCGGGGAGTGGGCTGGTGGCCATCTCGGGCCGCTCACTCGCTTGATAGACGGGCTTGGCCGTTCCCTGCTCCAGATCGCTCGCAAGGGCGGCGATCAGGCTCTCGGCCTCGCCGATGACCACGTGGTCAGCTTTGAATTCGGCGACCGGAACACTGCTGGCGATGGGTCCGCCGACAATGGTGCGCAGGCCGCGCGCGCGGCAGCGCTCGATGATGGCCATGAGCGCGTCTCGCTGAATGTGCATGCCGCTGAGCATGACAACGTCGGCCCAATCCAGGTCGCGATCGCGCAGGTGCTCGACGTTGGTGTCAACCAGCCGCTTCTTCCAGGCCGCAGGCAGCAATGCCGCTACTGTCATTAGACCGAGCGGAGGCTGCGCGGCATGTTTCCCCAGAAATTTGAGCGCGTGTTTAAAACTCCAATAAGTATCGGGAAACTGCGGGTAGATCAACAGGGCGTTCATAAGCCGCTTTTCCATTCATAGGACATTTTTTAAGAAAGGAGGGCGCCGCGCACACAATTCCGCAGCAGGGGGGTCCGCAGTCGGTTTCAGCGCATGTTTTTTCAACGCAGTTACGCTCCGGCGCACTCCTTCAGAAAACAGAATGCGCCAGGGGGAAGCCGCAAAGCTGTACAAAAGAGACCACTTCAAGCGGGTAAACCGAATTCTCTGACTTGAGAACCCTCTTGGGCACCTGGGTCCACGAGGTTTTCGGGGCTCAGGCCGCGTTACAGCGCGCCGCGGCGTCCGGCGAAGAGGTTGAAGAGCAGGATGATTAACGCGACCACCAGTAGAAGGTGGATGAGTCCACCGGCGATGTGGAAGCTGAATCCCAGGAGCCACAAGACCAGAACGACGACGAAGATTGTCCAAAGCATGGCGACACACCTTTTCTGCATTACGGACGCCTGAGGCGAGGAAGCCGCCTCAGGCGCACCGAACACATTTACAAATCGTTGTTAGTTCGACGCAATCGCTTGCGCTTTTGCGTTGCCTACTGCATCGATGAACGAGTCAGCCGATCTGGGCGTCGCCACTTCTCCGTGCAGAACGCTGTGCGAGGAGACGTCATGCCCGTACAAGGCATCCATAGAATCGTCGTCGCGGCGAATGTCTGCGCCAGTGAGCGTGAGTCCGGCAAATGCGCCTTTGGCACGCGAGTAGGTGAGGATTTCGGTATTCAGCTTCCAATCAGTATCGGCAGAGGCATGACGGCCCACTGGGCCGGCTGCCGCAGAGGCGTCAGCGCCAATCTGAAACTTGGCGTTCTCCAGCCGCTGCATTCCCTTGTCACCCTGGAAAACCATAACCAGATCCACGCCTTCGACGCCGATCTGCAATCCCCAGCTTCCGCCAGTAATGG